>NZ_JARAYQ010000092.1:0-29272 GCF_033794505.1 Streptomyces sp. MB09-01
GCATCCGGACGGGCGCTGGGAGGGTGGGCCGGGATTCCGCACGTGATCGTCATCGCCCGCCCCGGCGCCGCCCCCACGTCATGGGAAGTGATCTGCATGGCCGACCGTTCTCGGACGCAGCGCCTCCTGATGCTCTCCGCCTCGGCGGCCCTGTTCGTCGGGGGCGGGCTGCCCTCCACTCCCGCGTTCGCGGCCCCGCCGACGGCGTACGTCGGCGCCGTGACCACGGCGCCCGCCGTGGAGTGGGTGAAGACCACCGATCCCCCCAGTGGCATCACGGCCGAGCTTCCCGGAAAGGCACAGGTCAGGAAGTCCTCCATCCCCACCGCCGGCGGCGAGGCCGTAGAGGGCCGCGCGTACGGACTGGAGATCCCCGAGGGAGCCATCGGTTTCACCGTCCACGACATACCGGGCGACCGGCTGTCCCTCGACGAGGCCATCCGGGGCCTCACCGGCAAGTACGAGGAACTCGGCGGCGAGCCCCTCGTCAGCACCGATGTCAAGAAGAAGACGGTCGACGGCCGCCAGGTCCTCGACGCGCGCCTCTCCACCGTGGAACACGACCAGCGCCTGGTCGGATGGGTGCGCGTGATCGCCGACGACGACCACCTCGTGCAGGCCCTGACCCTGGGTCCCGAGAGCGGTGAGAAGACCCTGAAGGAGATGCACGAGCGGTTCGTCGGCAGCATCCACATCCCGTGACCGGGGCTCGGGGATCGGGGACCGGACCCCGAGCCGGCCCCCGGGACCGGCCCCGGACCGGCGCTTCTGTCGGAAGCCTTCAATCCGGCAGTCACGGCCGTGACCTCGCCGGCGGGCGTCCCGCACGGGAGAAGTCCGCTGGGGGCCGGGGCCGCCGGGTCGGGCCTCCCGCCCGTCCGTGGAGATCCCCGACGGATCGTGGTAACGCGCGCGGGTCCGTACGTACTCCTCAGTAGCGTCGCAACGGTGCTGCTCAGCCCCGTACTCAAGATCCTTTCAGGATCTCTTGAGAGGGCGAGATCACACCGGACGGTATGGTGCGCCTCAAGCGCCCGCCCCTAGCATTCGAGCCATGACGGTCCTGCCTGACGACGGGCTCTCCCTGGCCGCCGAGTTCCCTGACGCGACGCATGAGCAGTGGCAGCGCCTTGTAGAAGGCGTACTGCGCAAGTCGGGCAAGGAAGCCTCCGGCGAGGCCGCAGAAGATGCGTTGTCCACCCCACTCGAGGACGGGCTCACCACCCGCCCGCTCTACACCGCGCCGCCCGACGGGGCGGCTCCCGACACCGGCCTCCCCGGCTTCGCCCCCTTCGTACGCGGAGGCAGGCCGGAGGGCACCACCGCGACCGGCTGGGACGTGCGCCAGCGCCTCGCGGGCACCGATCCGGTGCGCGTGAACGAAGCGGCCCTCGCCGACCTGGAGAACGGGGTCACCTCCCTCTGGTTCACCGTGGGCAGCGGCGGCCTCCCGGTCGACGGCCTCGCGCGGGCGCTGGAGGGGGTCTACCTGGACCTCGCCCCGGTCTCCCTGGACGCGGGAGCCCAATACGCCGAAGCCGCCCGCGCGTTGCTGCGCCTGTTCACCGAGAGCGCGGTGTCCCCCGAGGCCGCCCGGGCCTCGCTGGGCGCCGACCCGCTGGGCCACGAGGCCCGGACCGGGGAGGCGCTGGACCCGGCCGCCGCCGTGGAGCTGGCCCGGGAGGCCGCCGCCGGCTGGCCCGGGGTGCGCGCCCTGACCGTGGACGCCCTGCCGTACCACGAGGCCGGCGGCAGCGCCGCCGAGGAGCTGGGCCTGTCCCTGGCCACCGGCGTCGCCTACCTGCGCACCCTCACCGAGGCCGGGCTGAGCACCGAAGCGGCCCTCGGCCAGCTGGAGTTCCGCTACGCCGCCACCGCGGACCAGTTCCTCACCATCGCCAAGCTGCGCGCCGCGCGCCGGCTGTGGTCCCGTATCGCCGAGGCCTCGGGGGCCCCGGAGGCGGGCGCCCAGCTGCAGCACGCGGTGACCTCACCGGTGATGATGACCCGTCGCGACCCCTGGGTGAACATGCTGCGCACCACCGTGGCCTGCATGGCCGCGGGCGTGGGCGGCGCGGATTCGGTCACCGTGCTCCCCTTCGACCACGAGCTGGGCCTGCCGGACGCCTTCGCGCGCCGCATCGCCCGCAACACCTCCACCATCCTGCTGGAGGAGTCGCACCTGGCCCGGGTGATCGACCCGGCCGGCGGTTCGTACTACGTGGAGCGGCTCACCGACGAACTCGCCCACGCCGCCTGGGGGTTCTTCCAGACCCTGGAGAAGGCCGGCGGCCAGGCCGCCGCCCTGCGTTCCGGACTGGTCGCCGAGCGGCTCGCCGCCACCTGGGCCGAGCGCTCCAAGAAGCTGGCCAAGCGCCGCGAACCGATCACCGGCGTCAGCGAGTTCCCGCTGCTGTCGGAGAAGCCGGTCGTCCGCGAGCCCGCGCCCGCCGGACCGACCGGGGGACTGCCCCGCGTGCGGCGCGACGAGGCGTACGAGGCCCTGCGCGCCCGCAGCGACGCGCACCTGGCGGCGACCGGCGCCCGGCCGAGGATCTTCCTCGCCGCGCTGGGACCGGCGGCCGCGCACACCGCGCGGGCCACCTTCGCCTCGAACCTGTTCCAGGCCGGCGGCATCGAGCCCGTGCACGATCCCGTGTCCGTGGACCCGGCGACGGCCGCCGAGGCCTACGCCGCGAGCGGTGCCGACGGCATGGCCGTGCTCTGCTCCAGCGACGCGCTGTACGAGGAGCAGGCCGCGGCGGTGTCCGAGGCGCTGCGCGCGGCGGGCGCCACGACCGTCTTCCTCGCCGGCCGGCCGGGCACCGCAGAGGCTTCCGTGGACGAGTACGTCTTCGCCGGCTGTGACGCCGTCGCCGTGCTGTCCTCCGTACTCGACCGGATGGGAGTGCCGTCTTGAGCATCCCCGATTTCTCCGAGCTGGCGCTCGGCTCCTCCGCCGCCGGGGTCACCGAGGAGCAGTGGCGCGCCTCGGTGAAGGAGTCCACCGGCACCGCGGCCGCCGACCTGCTGTGGGAGACCCCCGAGGGCATCGGCGTCAAGCCGCTGTACACCGGGCGGGACCTGGAGGGCCTGGACTTCCTGCAGACGTACCCGGGCGTGGCCCCCTACCTGCGCGGCCCGTACCCGACGATGTACGTGAACCAGCCCTGGACGATCCGGCAGTACGCCGGCTTCTCCACGGCCGAGGAGTCGAACGCCTTCTACCGGCGCAACCTGGCGTCCGGCCAGAAGGGCCTGTCGGTCGCTTTCGACCTGCCGACGCACCGCGGCTACGACAGCGACCACCCGCGCGTGACGGGCGACGTCGGCATGGCGGGCGTGGCGATCGACTCGATCTACGACATGCGGCAGTTGTTCGACGGGATCCCGCTGGACAAGATGTCGGTGTCGATGACGATGAACGGCGCGGTGCTGCCCGTCCTCGCGCTCTACATCGTGGCGGCGGAGGAGCAGGGCGTCTCCCCCGACAAGCTGGCCGGGACCATCCAGAACGACATCCTCAAGGAGTTCATGGTCCGCAACACCTACATCTACCCGCCCAAGCCCTCGATGCGGATCATCTCCGACATCTTCTCCTTCACCTCGCAGAAGATGCCGCGGTACAACTCGATCTCCATCTCCGGCTACCACATCCAGGAGGCCGGGGCCACGGCCGACCTGGAGCTGGCGTACACCCTCGCCGACGGCGTGGAGTACCTGCGGGCGGGTCAGGCCGTCGGGCTGGACGTGGACGCGTTCGCGCCGCGCCTGTCGTTCTTCTGGGCGATCGGCATGAACTTCTTCATGGAGGTCGCGAAGCTGCGCGCGGCCCGCCTGCTGTGGGCGCGCCTGGTCAAGCAGTTCGACCCGAAGAACGCCAAGTCGCTGTCCCTGCGCACGCATTCGCAGACCTCCGGCTGGTCGCTGACCGCACAGGACGTCTTCAACAACGTGACGCGCACGTGCATCGAGGCGATGGCCGCGACCCAGGGCCACACCCAGTCGCTGCACACCAACGCCCTCGACGAGGCCCTCGCGCTGCCGACGGACTTCTCGGCGCGCATCGCCCGCAACACTCAGCTGCTGCTGCAGCAGGAGTCGGGGACCTGCCGGTCGATCGACCCGTGGGGCGGCAGCGCGTACGTCGAGAAGCTGACGTACGACCTGGCGCGGCGGGCCTGGCAGCACATCGAGGAGGTCGAGGCGGCCGGCGGCATGGCACAGGCCATCGACGCGGGCATCCCGAAGCTGCGCGTGGAGGAGGCCGCGGCGCGCACCCAGGCGCGCATCGACTCCGGGCGGCAGCCGGTGATCGGCGTGAACAAGTACCGCGTGGAGAACGACGAGGCGATCGACGTCCTGAAGGTCGACAACTCCTCGGTGCGCTCGCAGCAGATCGCCAAGCTGCGGCGGCTGCGCGAGGAGCGGGACGAGGCGGTCACGCAGGACACCCTGCGGGCGCTCACCAACGCCGCCGGGCGGGGGGACGGGAACCTGCTGGCCCTCGCGGTGGACGCGGCCCGCGCCAAGGCCACGGTGGGTGAGATCTCGGACGCACTGGAGAAGGTGTACGGGCGGCACGCGAGCCAGATCCGTACGATCTCGGGTGTGTACCGCACCGAAGCAGGCGAGTCCCCGTCCCTGGAGCGCACCCGCGCGCTCATCGACCGGTTCGAGGAGGCGGAGGGCCGCCGTCCGCGCATCCTGGTCTGCAAGATGGGCCAGGACGGGCACGACCGCGGCCAGAAGGTGATCGCGTCCGCCTTCGCCGACCTGGGCTTCGACGTGGACGTCGGCCCGCTGTTCCAGACGCCGGCGGAGGTGGCCCGCCAGGCCGTCGAGGCGGACGTCCACGTCGTGGGCGTCTCGTCGCTGGCGGCCGGCCACCTGACCCTCGTACCGGCGCTGCGCGAGCAGTTGGCGGCGGAGGGCCGCGAGGACATCATGATCGTCGTGGGTGGGGTGATCCCGCCGGCCGATGTCCCGACGCTGCTGGAGATGGGGGCGACGGCGGTGTTCCCGCCCGGCACGGTGATCCCGGATGCGGCCCACGACCTGGTGACGCGGCTGGCCGCGGACCTGGGCCACGAGCTGTAGGCGGCCGCCGGTGCCGAAGATCGACATCGAGGCCTACGCGAAGGGGGTGCTCGACGGGAAGCGTGCGTTCATCGCACGTGCGATCACCCTCGTCGAGTCCACCCTGCCCGCTCACCGGGTGCTGGCGCAGGGGCTGTTGACGGAGCTGCTGCCGCACGCGGGCCGGGCCCGCCGGATCGGCATCAGCGGTGTCCCGGGGGTGGGCAAGTCCACCTTCATCGACGCGTTCGGCACCATGCTGACGGGTCTGGGGCACCGGGTCGCGGTCCTCGCGGTGGACCCGTCGTCCACGCGCACGGGCGGCTCCATCCTGGGTGACAAGACCCGGATGGAGCGGCTGTCCGTGGACCCGGCGGCCTTCGTACGGCCGTCCCCCTCGGCGGGCACGCTGGGCGGGGTCGCCAAGGCCACCCGCGAGTCGATGATCGTGATGGAGGCGGCGGGCTACGACGTGGTCCTCGTCGAGACGGTCGGCGTGGGCCAGTCGGAAACCACGGTGGCGGGGATGGTCGACTCCTTCCTGCTGCTCTCCCTGGCCCGGACGGGCGACCAGTTGCAGGGCATCAAGAAGGGCGTCCTGGAACTGGCCGACGTGCTTGCCGTGAACAAGGCCGACGGCCCGCACGAGCGCGACGCGAAAGCGGCGGCACGGGAACTGTCGGGCGCGCTGCGGCTGATGCACCCCGTGGACGCGGCCTGGACGCCGCCGGTCCTGACGTGCAGTGCGCGGGAGTCGGCCGGGCTGGACGAGGTGTGGAACCGCCTCGAACAGCACCGGACCCTGCTGGACGCGGGGGGCCGGCTGGCGGCGAAGCGGGCGGCCCAGCAGGTGGAGTGGACGTGGTCGATGGTCCGCGAGGAGCTGCTGGAGCGGTTGCGGGCGGATCCCGGGGTGCGGGAGCTTGCGCCGGGCCTCGAAGCCTCGGTCCGGGCGGGCACGGTCACGGCCACGTCCGCGGCGGACCAGATCCTGGCGGCGTTCGGCCGGGCCTGACCCGTGTGCACGTGCGGCGCCGTTGGCGGGGGCCAGCCCCCGGACCCCCGCGGGCGGAGCCCCGGGAAGTGCAGCCGCAGGTGTTCAGACCTCGGCCAGGATCGGGCTCGCCGCGTTCAGGGCGAGGCGGAGGATGCGGGTCTGCTCCACCGGGTTCTCGGTGGCGAGGAGGGCGGCCAGGACCGCGATGCGGGCCTGGCCGGCGCGCAGGGTGCCCGTCGGGACGGCGCCGGCGGCGACCAGGTCCACCGCGCCGCCGTGCGTGTAGATCTCGGTGACCGGCCCGGCCATGACCCGCGTGCTCAGCGCGACCAGCACGCCGCGCCCGACGGCGGCCTTGACCGCGTCCACGATCTCCGGGGTCGCGTTGCCCGCGCCGGTGCCGACGAGGACGATGCCGCGCGCGCCCGCCTCGACGGCGGCGTTCAGCAGGAGCGGGTCGCCGTCGGCGTGGTGCACCACCACGTCCACGCGCGGCGGGAGTTCCGGCATCGCGGGCAGCGGGAGCGGCGCCGGGCGCTGCGGGGTGCGCAGGACGGTGACCTTGCCAAAGCCGATCTTTCCGAGCAGTTCCTTGGAGGGGTCGGCGAACGCGTCCAGTTCCACCGCCTGCGTCTTCACCGTGCCGCGCGCGGCGTGCACCCGCCCGGCGAAGGCGATCAGCACGCCCAGCCCGCGGGTGTTCGCGGCGGTGAGCAGCGCGTCGTAGAGGTTGCCCGGTCCGTCCCCGTCGGCGGTGCCCATGGGCCGCTGCGAACCGGTGAACACGACGGAGCGCGGGTCGTGGTGGTGGAGGTCGAGGAGGAACGCCGACTCCTCGAGGGTGTCCGTGCCGTGGGTGACGACGATGCCGTCCACGCCGGGGTCGGCGAGCACCTCGTGCACGGTGCGCAGCAGGGTGAGCTGGTGGGCGGTGGTGAGCCGCGGGCTGTTCACGCTGAACAGGTCCACCACCTCGACCGTGACGCCCTCGGGCAGCGGCGCGGTCGCGATGACCTCGCTCCCGTCGGCGTCCGCGGCGAAGCCGGAGCCCTGCCAGCGGCTGGCTATCGTTCCGCCGGTGCTGATGACGACGATCCGTCCCATTGGCCGTGGCCGCCCTTCTCGTACTCACTCATGGTCACTCGCACATATGTGCTCAAAGCAGCAATGATAGAGCGATCAACACGCAATGTGATTGCGCCTTCCACCCAGCCTGTGACACAGGGTGGGTGATAATTGCGTCATGGACGCCATTGACAGGGATATCTTGCGCGAGCTCCAGGCGGACGGGCGCCTCAGCAACCAGGAGCTCGCCCAGCGCGTGGGTCTGACCCCCTCCCCGTGCATGCGCCGGGTGCGCCAGCTGGAACAGGACGGGGTGATCCAGGGCTACCGTGCCGTGATCTCCCCCGAGGCGGTCGGCCGCGGCTTCGAGGTGCTCGTCTCGATCGAGGTGCGCCGCGACCGCGAGGCCGTCGAGGCCTTCGAGGCCGCCCTGCAGGACATCCCCGACGTCATAGAGGCCTACCGGCTCTTCGGCAGCCCCGGCTGCCTGCTGCGCATCGCCGTCGCGGACCTGCGTGCGTACGAGCGCCTGTGGATCGAGAAGCTGACGGCCCTGTCCGGCATCACCGAGGTCAACTCGCAGATCATCATGAAGCGCATCAAGGAACCGACCGGCCTGCCCGTCGACTTCCGCTGACACCCTTGAACGACAGGAAGCAGTACGCATGAAACCCCTCGGTGCCGGCGACCCCATCCGGCTCGGCCCGTACCGCGTCCTCGGCGTCCTCGGCGAGGGCGGCATGGGCAAGGTGTACTTCGGCCGGGACGACGACGGCGGCACGGCGGCCGTGAAGGTGCTGCTGCCGGAGCTCGCACACGACGCGCACCTCGCCCAGCGGTTCCTGCGCGAGGCGCACACCGCCCGCGCGGTCACCAGCGGCGGCGTCGCCCGCGTGCTGAACGCGCGGATCGAGGAGACCGACAGCCGGCCCTGGATAGCCACCGAGTTCCTGTCCGGGCCCACCCTCGACGACGCCGTCCGCCGGTACGGGCCTTTCGGCCCCGACGGCGTCCGCGCCCTCGCCGCCTCGCTCGCCGCCACCCTGCGGGACATCCACGCGGCCGGACTGGTGCACCGCGACCTGAAGCCGGCCAACATCGTGCTCACTTCGACGGGACCGCGCGTCATCGACTTCGGCATCGCGCGCCCCGAGCACGGGCTGACGCTCACCACCACGGGCCAGGTTCCGGTCACCCCCGGGTACGGCGCCCCCGAGCAGGTGCTCGGCCTGCGGGTCGGGCCGGCCGCCGACGTCTTCTCGCTGGGCGCGGTGCTGGCGTACGCGGCCACCGGACGGCGGGCCTACGACGGTACGCACGTGGCCGCCGTGCAGTACGAGGTGGTGCACGGGGAGCCCGAACTCGACGCGGTGCCGCCTGAGTTGCGCGTACTGATCGCGCCCTGCCTCGCCAAGGACCCCGCGCACCGCCCGGCCCCCGAGCAGATCGCGGGCGCCTTCGCCCCGCCGCCGGGAGCGGACCGGATCTGGCTCACCGGAGCCCTGGCCAAGGACATCGAGCGCCGGGGGGCCGAGGCCGACCGGCAGGCCACGGTCGTCGGGCAGGGGTCCGGGACCGGGCCGTCCCGCAGGCGGCTGCTGCGCACCGCGCTGGCGGTGGGGGGCGTACTGGCCGCCTCCGGCGGGGCCACGGGCGCCTGGTGGATGCTGCGCGAGGAGCCGCGCAAGATCCCCGCGGCCGGACCGGCCAGGGACGCCGAGCCGCTGTCGATACTCGTCGGGAAGCACGGAACGCCTCCGGGCGAGCTGTGGGGTCCGCTGCCCGTGGCGGCGGGACCGGTCGACGGCGTGGTCACCACCCCGCTGCCGGTACTCGACGTGGTCGTCTTCGCGGCCGCGGGCGGCGGCCTCGCGGCGCGTCTGACGACCGACGGCAAGGAGAAGTGGCGGCTGCCCGACGTCCGGCCGGCCGCCGGACTCGTCGGACTGCCGGGCAACCGGTTCGCGACCGCGGGATCCGGCGGGGCACTGCTCGGCTTCGAGGCCTCCACCAGCAGGCAGGAGTGGTCGGTGGGGGACGCCGACACCGGTCGCATCCTGACCGCGGACGAGTCGGCGGTCTACCTCGTGACGCGCGGCGGGAAGCTGCGCGCCGTGGACACCGCCGGGCGCAAGGTCCGCTGGACGGTGCCGCTTCCCGGGGCAGCCGTGAAGGCACCCGGGCCGCGGGCCGCGGTCGGAACCGGCCGGCTCGTCGTCTTCGGCGCCGACGGCGATGTCATCGCCGTCGACACCGCTTCCGGAGCAACGGTCTGGCGGGTCGGCAACCAGGCGAGGTCCGCCCTGCAGCCGCTCGTCATGGAAGACGTCGTCTACCTCGGCGGTCGGAGCCTGACGGCCCTGGACATCAGGACGGGCGTCGCGGTGTGGAAGGGCAAGGAGACCAAGGCCAGCGAAGCCCCGCAGACGGGGGCCGGCGGCTGGGGCCCGGCGGCCTCGTGGGGCGACATGGTGTTCGCGATGGACGGTACGACGCTGTGCCAGGTGTTCACCGAGCTCGGCGGGGCACGCCAGATGAACCGCGACGCGAAGGGCCCGCCGCCGCACACTCCTCCGGTCGTGCAGGCCGGTACGGTCTGGGTCGTCCAGGGAGACGGGCAGGGCGTCTCGGCCCACTCCATCGTGAGCGGCAAGCGGTACTGGACCTGGTCGGCCGAATCGCGGGGGCCCTGGGGCATGTCCGGCGCGGGCAACCGCGTCTTCCTCGTCAACGACGGGAGGCTCACGGCCGTGCCCACCGTCGAGAAGTGAGGCGCGCTCCCGGCCTGTGCCCCCGCATGCGGTTCCCGCCCGGTTCAGCCGCCCCGGCAGGGACCGCTTAGGCTCGGGGCCGATCAACCGACCCGGGAGAGCGCACATGGAACGCCTTCGTCACGACGACCCGTCGCACGTCGGGCCGTACGTGATCCTGGCCCGGCTCGACACCGAGTCCACCGAGCGCACCGTTCCCGAACGCCGCTACCTCGGGCGCACCGCCGACGGGGAGCGCACCGCCCTCGTCTGCGTGCCCCGGGTCGGCGCCGATCCGTCCCGGTGGGCGATCGAGGCCGAGGGAGCCCGGCGGCTGTCCGTGCCGCGGTTCCTCCGCATCGCGGAGGTGGGCGGCACGGCCGGCTTCCCCTGGTACGCGGCCCCGTACACGCCCGCGCTGCCGCTGCCGGCCGTGCTCGCCGCGTACGGCGGCCCGCTGCCCGAGGACACCGTCCGCCGGCTCGGAGCCGCGCTCGCGGAGGCGCTGACCGCCGCGCACGCCCAAGGGGTGACGCACGCGGGGCTGTCGCCGGCCGCGGTGCTGGTCACCCCGGGCGGACCGGTACTGGCCTGCTTCGGTGCCGTACGGGCCGCAGCCCCCGACGGGACGCATCGGACGGGGCTGCCCGGGCTCGATCCGGGCTGCCTGGCCGTGGAGCAGGCGTCGGGGGGCCGCCCGCGGCCGCTCGGGGACGTCTTCGCTCTGGGTGCTGTCCTGGCGTACGCCTCGACCGGCCACACCGTGCCCGAGCAGAGCGAACTGCCGCCGGGTCTGCGGATGCTGGTCGGATCCTGTCTGTCGTCCGACCCGGCGGCGCGGCCGCGGTCCGCGCAGGAAGTCCTGGGCGAACTCGTGTCCCCCGGGGCGCCCGCCCCGTCCAAGGACCCGTACGCGCAGGCCGGGACGGTCCTCGACCATGGAGCCGTACCGCTGCCGGGCCGGGTCGTCGCCGCGCTCGCCGCCCAGTCCGCCGCGCTGCTCTCCGCGGAACTCCCTGCCCCGCACCAGCCGTTCGCCTCGCCCCAGAAGGTGCATTGACCCCGATGTCCGTCTCGCCGCCGCGCGCACCGCTCGCGCCCCTCACGCACGACGATCCGCAGCACCTCGGCGATTTCCGGCTGCTCGCCCGGCTCGGCAGCGGCGGCATGGGCACGGTCTACCTGGCCCGTTCGGCGGGCGGGCGGACGGTCGCACTGAAGACCGTGCACGCCCGGATCGCCGCCGACACCACCTTCCGCACCCGGTTCCGGCTGGAGTCGGACGCGGCCCGGGTCATCGGCGACCGGTACGGAGCGCGCGTCTTCGCCTCCGACGCACTGGCCGCCACGCCCTGGCTGGCCACCGAGTACGTCATCGGGCCGCAGCTCGACGAGGCGGTCCGGCTCTGCGGTCCGCTGCCCGAGTCGTGCGTCCGCGCCCTGGGCGCGGAGCTCGCCCTGGCGCTCGGGCAGCTGCACCGCTCGGACGTGGTGCACCGCGACCTCAAGCCGTCCAACATCATGGTCACGGCCACCGGCCCCAAGGTCATCGACTTCGGCATCGCACGGGCCCTCGGCGACGAGCGGCTGACCAGTACCGGGAGAGCGGCGGGCACCCCCGCCTACATGTCGCCGGAGCAGGCCGGCGGCCTCGAACACTCCCCGGCCGGCGATGTGTTCGCGCTGGCCGGCGTCCTGGTGTTCGCCGCGTCCGGGCACGGTCCCTTCGGCGGCGGGCAGGCCGCGGACCTGCTCTACCGGGTGCGGTACGCGGAACCCGACCTGAGCGGCGTACCGGCGGCACTGGCGCCGCTGCTCGCCCGCTGCCTGTCCAAGGACCCGGCGCAGCGGCCCACGACGGCCGAGCTGGCCGAGCTGCTGGCGCCCGGCGGCGCCCCGTTCGCGGACGGGCTGCCGCAGCCGGTGCTCGCGGACATCGCCCGGCGCAGCGCGGCGGTGTGGCAGGAGCCGCCGCTCCGGCTGCCGGCGCCCCTCGGGGAGGCGGACACCGTCGTCGCCGACGGCGCCGGCATGTCACG
Organism: Streptomyces sp. MB09-01; assembly: GCF_033794505.1. Taxonomy (NCBI): domain Bacteria; kingdom Bacillati; phylum Actinomycetota; class Actinomycetes; order Kitasatosporales; family Streptomycetaceae; genus Streptomyces; species Streptomyces sp. MB09-01. Next base: position 11,931 of record NZ_JARAYQ010000092.1, read on the forward strand.
CCGCAGGCTGTTCGCGGTCTCCGGGGCCGCGGCCGGCGCCGTCGCGCTCGCGGCGGGGGGCGGGTTGTGGGCCTGCCTCGGCAACCGCGGCGAAGACGGGGGCGGGGCCGCGGACGCCGGGCAGCCCACGCTGAAACCGCCGCCCGACGCGCTGTGGCAGGCCGACCTTGAGCGCCCCTTGGTGGGCAGCGCCCCTCTGCCGGTGAACGGCATGCTCGTCATGGCCACCGGAAACACGACCAGCGGGGTCTTCCAGCAGGACGGCAAGCACGTGAGGGACATCCAGGGGTTCGCGTACGTCTGGCGCGTCGCCACCGACGGCAAGGCCCTCTACGCGGTCAGGAAGCCGGACGCCGCGGACAAGGCCCTCGGAGTGGTATCCCTGTCCCTGGAGGACGGCAGGGAGCAGGCGCCGCTCGTCCAACTTCCCGCGTACGACGGCACGAACACGCTCAACCAGATCCTCGGTGTGGCCGGCGACACCGTGTTCCTCCACGCCAAGGTGGCCGGGAGCGACCAGTGGTCCGTGGTGGCCGCGAGCCTGAAGACCGGCAAGGAACTGTGGCGGCAGCCGACGGAGGCCCCCACCGAGGAGCAGGTGCAGTTGGGTCGCCCGACCCCCGTCGGCGTCAAGGCCGTACGCGGCGGCGTACTGCTGTGGCAGCACGCCGAGACAAGCGGCGCCTTGCGGGTGTCCGTGCACGACGCCGGCAGCGGCGCCGAGCGCTGGAACGTGTCGCTGGAAGCACCCGGCGCCACGCCGGGCCGGCTGGCCACGGATGACGACCGCGTGTACATCGGCGCCAAGAGGGTGCACGCGCTGCGGCTCACCGACGGCGGGTCCGCCTGGGTCTTCGGCGCGGACCGCGACGCGGGCGAGGTGGGCGCCCGGCGCCGGTACGGCATGCCGGCCGTCCGCGACGGGATCGTCTACGCCGTGGAGGGCACGCGCGGCATCGTCGCCATCAGCGCCGTCTTCGGCACGTTGCAGTGGACGGACGTCCTCCCGGAGGGCGCGAAGCCGAATCGCGACATCGCCCCTGTAGTCACCCCGAGCCACATCTACAGCATGGACGCGGCGGGCCTGCGGGCCGTCCGCATCCGCACCCAGAGCGCGGTCTGGCACTACAGGACGAGCGCCTACGCCCTGACGCCGGATCCGGACGGCAAGCGGCTCTACCTCCGCGAGGAGAGGAAGCTGATCGCCTTCCCGCTCCCTTAGGGCCGCAGCGCGAACGCCGTACGCCGACGGCTCTGGGGGCCGTCGGCGTACGGGGGTTCCTGTCAGCGGATCATCAGCCGGGGATGTGGACCTCCTGCTCCCGGCGCTGCTGGGCCGGGATCGGGGTGCCGAGCGCGTGGTTCAGCTTCTCGCCCTCGACGTCCATGTTCGGCAGCAGCCGATCGAGCCAGCGGGGCAGCCACCAGGCCGAGCGGCCGAGCAGGGCGAACAGGGCGGGCACGAGCGCCATGCGGACGACGAAGGCGTCGAAGAGGACGGCGATGGCGAGGCTGAAGCCGACCATCTTGACGAAGACGTTGTCCTCCATGATGAAGCCGGAGAACACGCTGACCATGATGATCGCGGCGGCACCGACCACGCGTCCGCCGTAGCGGAATCCGGTGACCACGGCTTCGGAGGGCTGCGCCCCGTGGACGTAGGCCTCCCGCATGCGGGTCACGAGGAAGACCTCGTAGTCCATCGCGAGACCGAACACCACACCGATCATGAAGATCGGCAGCGTGCTCATGATCGGGCCGGGCTGCTCGACTCCGAAGAAGTCGCCCAGCCAGCCCCACTGGAAGACGGCCACGACCGCGCCGAGGGCCGCGCTCACGGAGAGCAGGAAGCCGAGCGCCGCCTTGAGCGGGACGAGCAGCGACCGGAAGACGAGCACCAGCAGCAGGAAGGCCAGGCCGACGACCAGGCCCAGGTAGGGCAGCATCGCGTCGTCGAGGGTCTGGGAGAAGTCGATGAACAGGGCGGTCTGACCGGTCACCAGGATCTCGGCGCCGCCGTTGGCCGCCCCCAGGGTTCCGGCGATGCCCCGGATGTGCCCGACCAGTTCCTCGGTCTCGGTCTCGGTGGGACCGGTCTTCGGGATGACGGTGAGGACGGCGGTGTCGCCCGTGTCGTTGGGCGTGGCGGGGGTCACCGTGGCGATGCCCTCGACCTTGCCGAGCTCCTTGCCGACGCCGGCCGCGGCGGTCGCCGCGTCCTTGGCCCGGACGGTGACCATCAGCGGCCCGTTGAAGCCGGCCCCGAAGGACTCCGACAGCATGTCGTACGCCTTGCGCTGGGTGGTGTCCGGCGCCATGGTGCCCTCGCCGGGCAGGCCGAGCTGCAGGCTGGCGGCGGGCACGGCGATGACACCGAGGCCCACGACACCGAAGAGGAGGACGACCAGGGGACGGCGTACGACGAACCGCGCCCAGCGGGTGCCCAGGTTCGGCTTCTGGCGGGCGGCCCGCTTGTCGGCCTTGCGCTGCTGGCGCTCGGAGAGCGGCTTGCCGTAGTACTTCTTGCGCTCCCTGCGGGGCATGACCTTGATCGGCGCGAAGCCGAGGAGCGCCGGGACGAAGGTGGTCGCGATCAGTACGGCGACGGCGACCGTGCCGGCGGCGGCGAGGCCCATCTTGGTGAGCATCGGGATGTTCACCACGCTGAGGCCGGCGAGGGCGACGATGACGGTGAGACCGGCGAAGACGACGGCCGAGCCGGCCGTGCCGACGGCCCGCCCCGCGGCGTCCTGGCGCTCACGGCCCTCGGCCATCTCGGAGCGGTAGCGGGAGACGATGAACAGGGCGTAGTCGATGCCGACGGCGAGGCCGATCATCAGCGCCAGGGTGGACGTGGTGCTGGAGAGACCGAAGGTGGTGCCGAGGGCGGTGATGGCCGCGCCGCCGATGGCGACGCCGAAGATGGCCGTGAGCAGGGGCATGCCCGCTGCGATCATCGAGCCGAAGGTGAGGACCAGGACGATGGCCGAGACCAGGATGCCGATGCCTTCCGCACCGCCGCCCGGGGCTCCGTCCACCTTCACGGCGTCGCCGCCCGCCTCGACGGTCAGACCGGTGGCCCGGGAGTCCTCGAGCGCCTTGTCGAGGCCGTCGTGCGCCTCGTCGGTCACCTTGAGGGCCGAGACCTTGTAAGTGGCCACGGCATAGGCCGTGGTGCCGTCCTGGCTGACGGCGTTGGTCTTGAAGGGGTCGGAGGCCGCGACGACGTCCGGCGCCTTGGCGAGCGCGCCGACCAGGCTCTCGACCTTGGCCTTCTGGGCCGGATCGGTGAGCTTCTCGCCGGCGGGGGCACGGACCACCACGCGGGCGGTCGCGCCGTCCACGCTCATGGCCGGGAACTTCTCCTTCAGCAGGTCGAAGGCCTTCTGCGACTCCGTACCCGGCATCGAGAACGTATCGGTGGGCGGCGGCGGAGCGACGGAGGCCGCGAAACCGGCCCCGACCACGACGGCGAGCCACAGCAGTGTCACCAGGCCTCGTCGCCTGAAGGCGAATCGGCCCACTTTGTAAAGGAAGGTGGCCATAACGAAAGAACTCCTGTGTGAATCGGTACCGCGAGCGGCGGCGGGTGTTTCGGGTGGGGACGGACGGTCGGCAGTGCGGCCGGCCTCGGGCCTGGTCGACCCGGAGCGGGCCGGTCGAGGCGAAGTAGGCAGAGGAGGAGAAGAAGGCGAAGAAGGCGCCGCTGACGCGCTCCTTAAGACGTCGGGTCCGTGACGCCATCATGGCACAAGTATGGTGCCATTGACGCGCCACATCTGAGCCAGAGCGGCGGTCTGGCCGAAAGACGCTGCCCGTCCGGCCGGTGCACGAGACCTCCGGCGCGAGCAGGCACACGGCGCCGACCTGGGCGGAGACGGCCGGGGACGACCCCGGAACCGGGTGCGGACAAGGCCATACGAGCCGTCGCGTTCCGGCCGGCACCCATCAGACCCTCCCGCCGGTCCCGGCGGCACCACCCCGGCCATCGTGGCGCCACCGTGACGCCATCCCGGCCCGCCGGGTCGGCGCGCTCACGCGGGCACCTCCGCCTCTTCCAGGTCCGGCACGATCACCGTGCCGACCCCTTCATCCGCGAACATCTCCAGCAGGATCGCGTGCGGGACCCGCCCGTCGATCACCCGCGCCCGGTCGACACCGCCCCGCACCGCGTGCAGGCAGCCGGTCATCTTGGGCACCATGCCGTCGGCGAGCTCCGGCAGCAGCTTCTCCAGTTCGCGGGCGGTGAGCCTGCCGATGACCTCGTCGCTGCGGGGCCAGCCCGCGTACAGGCCCTCGACGTCGGTGAGCATGATCAGCTCCTGGGCGCGCAGCGCGGTGGCGAGCGCCGCGGCCGCGGTGTCGGCGTTGACGTTGTAGACGTGACCGTCCTCGGCGCTGCGGGCGACCGGGGAGACCACCGGAATGCGGCCGTCCGCAAGCAGCGCCTCGATGGCTCCGGTGTCCACCCGGGATATGTCGCCGACCCTGCCGATGTCCACCGGCTCGCCGTCGATCCACGGCACGTGCCGGGTCGCCGTGAGGGTGTCCGCGTCCTCGCCGGTGATGCCGACGGCGAGCGGGCCGTACGCGTTGATCAGCCCGACCAGTTCGCGCTGCACCTGTCCGGCGAGCACCATCCGGACCACGTTCATGGCGGGGGTCGAGGTGACCCGGAGCCCTGCCTTGAACTCGCTGGTCAGCCCGCGCCGTTCGAGCTCGGCGCCGATCTGCGGACCGCCCCCGTGGACGATCACGGGCTTCAGTCCGGCGTAGCGCAGGAAGACCACGTCGCGGGCGAAGGCGGCGGTCAGCGCCTCGTCGACCATGGCGTGTCCGCCCAGCTTGATGACGACGGTCCGGTCCTGGTGGCGGGTCAGCCAGGGCAACGCCTCGCCCACGGACCGCGCCTTGGCCAGGGCAGGATGCTGACGGATCATCATGAGAACCTCGCGCGCAGGGTGAAGAGAACGCCGGCCGCGCTGGTGACGCTCATCGGCACAACTCCTTCTGTGGAGGACTCAGAGCTCCCGGAGAACGTGAATTCCCGCGGGTACGGGCCGCGGTCACCGGTCCAGCATCGCGCGGTGGAAGGGCCCACCGGAAGCCCATTCCAGGGAACTCAGGTCAGAACAGCGAAGATTCGGGGCAGTGTGTTACCGCTGTCCCGTCAACAGGACAGCGGGGGGAAGAGCATCGACGACCGGTGGAGCGCTTCGTGGGCCCACCGGTCTCCACGGGGCGCCCGAAAGATGCCATGATCTGGCATGGCGGTCTCGCCAACTCCATCCCCACTAACGGATGACGGTCCGTTTCCCGGCCGGGAAGCGGACCGTGAACGGCTTGAATTGGAGTGCATTCATGAGCAGCAACCCGTTCGACGACGCCGACGGCCGGTTCTACGTCTTGGCGAACGACGAGGAGCAGCACTCGCTGTGGCCTTCGTTCGCCGAGATTCCGGCCGGCTGGCGCATCGTATTCGGCGAGGAAAGCCGCCAGCAGTGCCTGGAGCACGTCGAGGCGAACTGGACCGACCTCCGCCCGAAGAGCCTGCGCGACGCGATGGCCGCCGATTCGGTTTCCGCCAGCGCCGCGTGAGGTGAATGCGGCATTCCGCGGAATGGCCGAAGACGGACGAAGGGTGGGCCCCGGTGCTGGAGGAACAGCACCGGGGCCCACCCTTCGGTGTGGGGGGAAGAACGCGGGTCAGGCCCGGCCGGCCGCGCCCGCGACCTCGACGGTGCGCGCCCCGGCCTGCTCCTGTTCCGCCCGCCGCAGCACGATCGAGTCGGCGATCTCGCCGCTGCGCACGGCGATGTTCGACAGCAGGGACGAGGACAGCCCGTGGGTGTGCTCGGTGCCGCCCTGGAGGTAGATCCCGCAGGACGGTCCGGTCGCGGTGACGAGCCGGTAGTCGCGCTCCACCCGGTGCCGGCCGCTCACGTCCCGCAGGAAGTGCCGGTCGAAGTCGCCGAGCAGGCGGGCCGGGTCCATGCCCTCGTAGCCGGTGGCGAAGACGAGCGCGTCGACGTGCAGCTCCTGCGGCTCGCTGTCGAGCAGCGAGTTCAGGGTGAGGCGTGTGTCGCTGCCGTTCCGGGTGACCTCGGCGACCCGGGTGAGGTTGAGGAAGTACAGCCGCTTGCTGCCGCGCACCTCCTCCTCGTACGAGCGCTGGTGCAGGTCGCGGATCACCTCGTCGTCGACGACCGAGTAGTTCGTGTTCCGGTGGTAGTGCCAGAAGGCCTCCCGCGCCTGGTCGGTGCCGAAGTAGTACTCGTCGACCGCGGCCGGGTCGAACACCTGGTTGGCGAAGGGCGTGTCGTCCGCCACGGAGTACCCGTAGGACGGGATGACCGCCGAGACGCGCGCGTGCGGAAGCTTGTCGTACAGGAACCTGGTGATCTCGGCGGCGCTCTGGCCGGCGCCGACCACCGCGACGCTCCCCAGCTCGTGGGGGTCGAGGCCGTGGAACTTCTCCAGGAACTCGGAGCTGTGCCACACCCGCTCGTCGCGCGCGACCCCCGCCGGCATGCGCGGCACCAGGCCCGTCGAGATGGTCACGTTGCGCGCGCGGACCTGGCGGACGCCGCCCGCCGCGTCGCGGACCTCGAGCCGGAGGTGCTCGGGGATCCCGGATCCACTGTCCTGCGCGGGCCGGATCGCGGTGACCTCCGATCCGTAGGAGACGCGGTCGGCTAGGCCCGACGCCGCCCATTCCAGGTACTGGTGGAATTCCTGCCGCGTCGGGAAGAAGTCCTGGTTGTTCACGAACTGAACCAGGCGGCCCGCGGCGTGCAGATACGAGACGAAGCTGAACCGGGACACCGGATTGCGGAAGGTGGCCAGGTCCTTCAGGAACGAGATCTGCATGGTCGTCGACGGCAGCAGCATGTTGCGGTGCCAGCCGAAGGCGGGCTGCCGCTCGAAGAATGCAGCTTTGACCGGATGCTCCGGAACATTGGCCCGGTGCTCTTCCAGAGCGATCGCGAGCGACAGGTTGGACGGGCCGAAGCCGATGCCGACCACGTCGTATATCTCGTGGTTATGCGTACCCGTTGTACCCATAGACAATTCTCCCGCTAGCGTCTTGGAATCTCGACCGGTGATCCGGGAGACCTCTATTCAGTATTGCGCCGGAGAACGTCCCGGCGCCAACCTGAACACGTCAAGAAGACGATCCTGGCGACCCTGACGCGGACCGAATACCGAAGGCCTCTGTCCGGCCGACAGGACAGCGGTATGGTCGGTCCGGATTTCCATGTCCACGCGCATTTGTGCCGACCGAAAGGGTGAATTCCGGATGTTCGTCCCCAGTAACTATCGCGAACCGGACGGTTCGTGGATGACCGATCTGATACGAGACAATCCGCTGGCCATGGCGGTGACCAACGGGACCGCGGAAGAAGGGCCCTTCGCCACGCACCTGCCGGTCATCGCGGACCCGCACGCGAACGACGAATGGTCGGACGACCTGTCCGGCGGAATTCTGCTCGGTCACATGAACAGGGCCAATCCGCACTGGGCGGCGCTGGAAACGGGAAGCCTCGTCCTGCTGACCTTCACCGGGCCGCATTCCTATGTCTCGCCGACGGTGTACGAGAAGTCGCCGGCCGCCCCCACGTGGAATTTCACCTCGGTGCACGTGCGCGGCGTGGTGGAGAAGATCGACTCGACCGAGGCGACGATGGGAGTCGTGCAGTCGACCGTGCGCGCTTTCGAGGAGTCGAAGTTCGGCACCGGCTGGGACATGTCCGATTCCCTCGGCTACTTCCGGCAGATCGTGCCCGCCGTGGGCGCCTTCCGGGTCACGGTCACGGGGGCCGAGGGCATGTTCAAGCTCAGTCAGGAGCAGCCCTCCGAGGTCCGCGGCCGCGTGCTGGACTCGTTCACCCACAGCCCGTGCACCCGGCAGCGCGACACCGCCGATCTGATGCGCCAGCTGCCCTGATCCCCGAGGCCGGACCCAGCCTTCAGGGCCCACACTCCCGAGGGAGTGCGGGCCCTGCGACCGAACCGCCGGGACGGTCAGGCGGTGATGGCCAGCCGCTGCCCGGAGCCGGCCGATGGGGCCGGTCCGCCGGACCCCGCGGCTCGATCGGGCTCAGCGGCTCGATCAAGTTCCCCGGATCGGTAGGGCTCTGCCGGACCGTCGGACTCCGCCGTCCCTTCCAGCTCCGCGGGCCCATGGTCGTCCTCCAGCCTCTCGAGCTCCTCCAGGGCCTCCTTCGCCGCACTGTCCAGGGTCACCAGCACCCAGCGCTCGAAGTCGACGCCCGCCTGCTCCGCGGCCTTGTGCCACCACTGGAGCCGGCTGCCGGGCACCTCCAGCCGCCGCGTCGGCTCGGCGGGCAGCCTGACCTGCGCCTCGTCCTCGCGGGCGGCGCGGATCGCGCTGCGCAGCTGCTTGGTGGTCCACTTCCGCTGCTCGGCCCGGTCGAGCCAGGCCTCCTGCTCGTCGTGCGGCAGGGAGGCCAGCTCGGCGTGGTGCTGGAAGCTCAGGGCGCCCCGCCGCCGGCTGAAGTCGAACCGCCGGGAGACCCAGGCGTAGTTGCGCAGGGTCTGGTACTGCAGCCCGGCGGCGCGGATGCCGCGCTGGTAGCGGTCGGTGTAGTGGTCCTTGCCGTACACCAGCCAGTCGCCGAGCCACCATGAAGAGGAGTCAACGATTCCGGACAGCTGGCGTCCGGCCTTCTCCCAGTCGTCGAAGGACATCCCCGCCGGCATCTGCAGGCCCACTTTCGTGGTCAGCACCTGGCCACGACGCGGATCCTCACCCATGGCCCGCCGCTGCCTCGGCGCCAGGTCGGGGCTCGTACGGATCTGCCCGGTTCTCGATCCCTCGATGTCGCTGGCCTGAATCGCCATCATGCCTCCATGTGAAGGGTCCACAGATCAGGTGTGGAGGCTCCCAGCCCGTGCTAAAGGCAGGCCAAAGCGGCCGGACGCCGGCTCGTCCCGCGGGCGCGGGCACCGCGGGCCGTCCCGTCGACGGGACAGCGTCACGGAACCCGTCGAACAATTGAACAGCTGCCGCCCGTTGTCGGCGCCTTTCTGTTCTCCGCTTCCCGGGCGGAGGGTATGTTCATTCTCGGCCAGAGTTTCTGCCGCGGCACACGAGAATTCCCGGTGCCGCCGGCCCGGCTTGTTCGCGAGGCAGCAGAGGTAAAAACGGGGCGGTCTTTGTCCGCATATCCACGCGCCCGCACCGCGCCTCCCCCATTCAGGTCGTCCAGTCAATTCAGCAGGAGCAGGAGGATCGGAAATGACGCAGTGCGGGGCCGGGCACCGGCTTCTGATCACCTGACCGCCGAACACAACGGGGAGGAATCACATGAAGCACCGCAGCGCCGGCCCGCTGGGCCCGCTTCCGGAGTTCCTTGGGCAGTACGTGGCCGGGGAGGGGCGCGTCCCGGACGGCACCGACGTCGTCCCGTTCTTCACGCCCGCCGGGGACAAGATGTGGCTGGTGTGCGACTACGCGCTGGCCCGCAAGGTCCTGACGGACCAGCGGTTCAGCCGCGCCGAGGCCGTCACGCCGCACGCCCCGAAGCTCAACGACGCCCAGCCCGTGCCCCATTCCATGATGAGCATGGACGGAGCCGATCACTCCAGGCTGCGGCGCGTCGTGACCAGGGCGTTCACCACCGGCCGGACCAGCGCGATGGCCCCGGCCGTGGAGGAGCTCGCCGACCGGTACCTCGACGCCATGGCCGCGTCGGGGCCGGGCACCGACCTGATCGAGGCGCTCGCGGCGCCGCTGCCGCTCGCCGTCCTGTGCTCGCTGCTGGGCGTTCCGCCCGAGGACGGCGCACGGTTCCGCGACTGGGTCGAGGTGCTGTTCGACATCTCCGCCAGCACGCCGCAGGAGAAGGCCCGCCGCCGCCTCGAACTCATCGACTACATGGCCGACTTGATCGACCGCAAGCGCCGCCGGCCCGAGGACGACCTGCTCACCTCCATGATCGGGGCGCACGAGCAGGGCGACCTGTCCATGGGCGAGCTGCTCACCATGGGACTCACCCTCCTGATGGCCGGCTACGAGACCGTCGTCGGGCAGATCGGCACCTCGGCCCACGCCCTGCTCGGCGACCCCGCCGCGTACGAGGAGCTGCGCGAGCAGCCCGACCGGCTGGCCCCCACGGTCGAGGAACTGCTGCGCCTGACCCCCTCCACCCCGATCAGCTTCCCGCGCGTCGCGGTGGAGCCGGTGCCGCTCGGCAACGTCACGGTCCAGGCCGGGGAGGGCGTCATCGTCTCCCTGCTGCACGGCAACCGTGACGGCAAGACGTTCGCGGACCCCGAACTGCTCGACCCGCAGGGGCACGACGCCGCCCACCTGACGTTCGGACACGGGGTGCACCGCTGTCTCGGCGCGCCGCTGGCCCGGCTCCAGCTGCAGATCGTCCTGGAGCGCCTGCTGCGGCGGTTCCCGGCCCTTCGCCTGGCTCCCGGCCCCGACGCCGTGGTCTGGAAGGACGGCCTCGGCACGCGCGGGCTGTCCCGGCTGCTGGTGGAGTGGTAGCCGCTCCGTCCGGTCCGGTCGTACAGGCGGGTCGCCTCCCGGGTGTTCCGGGCGTCCGCCGTTCAAGTGCTGCTCCGTGGAACACCTTTGGACTTGGAGTGAGGATCCGCATGTCTGTCGAGACCACCCGCCGCGATGCCGAGCCTGTCGGGGACGCCGGGAATGCCGGGGAGCCTGTTGCCGTCATCGGGCTGTCCTGCCGCTACCCGGGCGCGCACGGCGACGGGGCAGCCGGCTCCGGCCGAGAAGGCTTCGAGGGCTTCGACTCGGGCCTCTTCGGCCTCGCGCCGGACGCGGCCGCGTCGATGGACGCGGGGCAGCGGCTCCTGCTGGAACTGGGCTGGGAGGCGCTGGAGGAGGCCGGCATCGTGCCGGCCTCCCTGCACGGCGCCCGCACGGGGGTCTTCCTCGGCGCACCCGGCCACGACCGGGATGCGGAGGGCGACGCGGACGCCGGCGCGGACACCGCCCTGGACACCGCCCTCGACGCGGACCGCGCCCAGGGCGTCCGCGCCGTACTCGGTCTGAGCGGACCGGGCCGGACCGTGACCGGCGGCGCTCCGGCCGCCCTGACCGCGGTGCACCTGGCGTGCGCGAGCCTGCGCTCCGGCGAGAGCGGGATCGCACTCGCGGGCGGGCTCGACGCCGGACCCGCGGGCGGGGCCGTTCTCGTGCTCAAGACCCTGGCGGGGGCCCTGGCCGACGGCGACCGCGTAGGCGGCGTCCTGCTCCGTACCGGGCCTGGCGCCGAGCAGGCGGCCGAGAGCGGGTCCGCCGGTGCCGCCGGTACCGCCGGGCTGGTCGAAGCCCTGCGCTCCCCCGCCTTCCCCGGGCAGCCGGTCATCGTCTCCTCCGTCGACGCCGACGGCACGGCCTGGTCGGTGGAGGTCGCCGAGGCGCCCCGTACCGAGCAGGAACCTTCCGCCGGCCCGGCCGCCTTCCGGGGCGCCACCCTGCCGTGGCTGCTCTCCGGAGCGAGCGCGGCCGCCGAGCGCGCGCAGGCCGGGCGGCTCCTGGCCCGGCTCACGGCGTGCGCGACGGACGCCGAGGCCACCCCGGGCACGGTGAGCGCCCGGGCCGCCGCACGCCCCGGCATCGCCGACATCGGCCACTCCCTCGCCGTGTCGCGCACCGCGTTCGCGCACCGCTCGGTCCTGCTGGCCGGCACCGAGGCCGAGTTCACCGAGGAGCTGGCCGCGCTCGCCGAGGGCCGCCGCGGCTCCGGGCGCGTGAGCGGCACGGCCACGCCGCGCGACCGGGCCGTCTTCGTCTTTCCCGGCCACGGCGCACAGTGGCCCGGCATGACCACCGACCTGCTCGACGCCTCGGACGTCTACCTCGCCAGCATCCGGGCCACGGCCGAGGCGCTCGCCCCGTACGTCGACTGGTCCCTGGAGGACGTCCTGCGCGGGGCGCCCGGCGCGCCCGCGCTGGACCGCATCGACGTCATCCAGCCCGCCCTGTTCGCGACCGCGCTCGGACTCGCCGCCCTCTGGCGCTCCTTCGGCATCGAGCCGGCCGCGGTCGTCGGGCACAGCATCGGCGAGCTCGCCGCGGCCGTGGTCGCGGGCGGGCTGAGCCTGGAGGACGGCGCCCGGGCCAGCGCGCTGTGGGGCAAGGCGCAGGCCCGGCTCGCGGGCCGGGGTTCGATGCTCTCGGTGCTGCTGCCCCTCGACGAGGTGCGGACGCGCCTGGCGCCGTGGGGCGAGAAGCTGGCCGTCGCGGGCATCAACGGACCGCGGTCGATCGCCGTCGCCGGCGACATCCACGCGATCGAGCGCCTCCAGGAGGAGTTCACCGCCGAAGGGGTGCGGGCCCGCCGGGTCGCCATCGACTACGCGCCGCACTGCGCGCACATGGACGAGATCCACGAGGAGCTGCTCACCGTCCTGGCCCCGCTGCGGCCACGGAAGGGGAACATCCCCTTCTATTCCGCTCTGACCGGCGCGCTGCTGGACACGCGCTCGCTGGACGCCTCGTACTGGTTCCGCAGCCTGCGCGAACCCGTGCTGTTCGAGAGTTCCATCCGCTGCCTCACCGACCACGACCTCTTCGTCGAGATCAGCCCCCACCCGGTGATGACCCTGCCCGTCGAGCAGACCCTGGAGACGACCGACTCCACGGCTGTGGCGGTCGGTTCGCTGCGCCGCGGTGCGGACGGGCCGCACCGCTTCCTGTCCTCGGTGGCGGAGGCCTACGCGCACGGCGCCCCGGTGGACTGGAGCCCCGTCTTCCCTACCGACGCCCGGGTCGTCGCCCTGCCCACGTACGCCTTCCAGCGCAGCGCCCCCGGTGCGGCCGCCGACCCGTTCGGGACCGGCGGGGACCCGGAGCGGACGGCCAGGTTCCTGATGGACCTGGTGCGCTCCGAAGTGGCCCTCGTCCTCGGCCGCGGAAGGGGCGGGGACATCGACCCCGCCCGCTCCTTCCAGGACCTCGGATTCGACTCGGCGACCGCCGTGGAGCTGCGCAACCGGCTCGCCGCGGCCACCGGGCTGAAGCTGCCGACCACCCTCCTCTTCGACCGGCCCACCCCCGAGAAGCTGGTCGCCCGGCTCGCCGAGCTCTCGGGCGTCGTCTCCGCGCACGAGCCCGTCTCCCGCGCGGTCGCGCGCCGCGTGCCCGGCTCCGACGAACCCATCGCGATCGTCTCCATGGCCTGCCGCTTCCCGGGCGGCGTGGCCTCCCCGGAGGACCTGTGGCGGCTGCTCGTGGAGGAGCGGGACGCCGTCACCGAGTTCCCCGGCAACCGCGGCTGGGCACTGGAGACCCTCTTCGACGGCGACCCCGACCGCGCGGGGCGCTCGTACACCCGCCAGGGCGGGTTCCTGCACGACGTCGACCAGTTCGACGCCGAGTTCTTCGGGATCAGCCCGCGCGAGGCCACCGCCATGGACCCGCAGCAGCGCATGGTGCTGGAGACCGTGTGGGAGGCCGTGGAGCGGGCCGGGATCGACCCCGCCGCCCTGCGCGGCAGCGGCACCGGCGTGTACGTCGGCGCCATGGCGCAGGACTACGGCCCGCGCCTGCACGAGGCGGGCGAGGGCGTCGGCGGGTACCTGCTGACCGGCACCTACACGAGCGTGGTCTCCGGCCGCGCCTCCTACACCCTGGGTCTGGAGGGCCCCGCCGTCACGGTCGACACCGCGTGCTCGGCCTCGCTGGTGGCCCTGCACATGGCGGCGCAGGCGCTGCGGGCCGGCGAGTGCGAACTGGCCCTCGCCGGCGGTGTGACCGTGATGGCGACCCCCGGCATGTTCGTGGAGTTCAGCCGCCAGCGCGGCCTGTCGGTCGACGGGCGCTGCAAGTCCTTCGCGGAGGCGGCGGACGGCACCGGCTGGGGCGAGGGCGTCGGCATGCTGCTCCTGGAGCGGCTCTCCGACGCCCGTCGCAACGGCCACGAGGTCCTCGCGGTCATCCGGGGTTCGGCGATCAACCAGGACGGCGCCAGCAACGGACTCAGCGCCCCCAACGGCCCCTCGCAGGAGCGGGTGATCCGCGAGGCCCTGGCGGCCTCCGGGCTGTCGGCCGCCGACGTCGACGCCGTCGAGGCGCACGGTACGGGCACCCGGCTGGGCGACCCCATCGAGGCGCAGGCGCTGCTCGCCACCTACGGCCAGGGCCGCGCGGCCGACCGGCCGCTGTTCCTGGGCTCGCTCAAGTCGAACATCGGGCACACCCAGGCCGCCGCCGGCGCGGGCGGCGTCATCAAGATGGTCATGGCGATACGCAACGGCCTGCTGCCGCGCACCCTGCACGTGGACACCCCGACCTCGCACGTGGACTGGGCCGGCGGCGCGGTCTCGCTGCTCATCGAGGCCACCCCGTGGCCGGAGACCGACCGGCCCCGCCGGGCCGGCGTCTCCTCCTTCGGCGTCAGCGGCACCAACGCCCACCTCGTCCTGGAGCAGGCCGCCGAGCCCGCGCCCGCCGTCGCCGGACAGGACGAACCCGTACCCTCCCTCGCCGGGCAGGCGGAACCCGTACCCTCCCTCGCCGGGCAGGCGGAACCCGTACCCTCGGTCGCCGGGCACGAGGAGCCCGTACGCTCCGTCGCCGGGCAGGAAGGGTCCGCCGAGCCGGCGCCTTCCGGGGTCGGGGCGCCCGCGGCCGTTCCCTTCCTCCTCTCCGCCAAGAGCGACCAGGCGCTCCGCGCGCAGGCCGGCAAGCTGCTCGACCAGCTCCGGGACCGGCCGGGCGACCGCCTCGCGGACCTCGGCTACTCCCTCGCCGTCGGCCGCGCCCACTTCGACCGGCGGGCCACCGTGGTCGCCGGGGACCTCGAGGGCCTGGAGCAGGGCCTGCGGGCGCTGGTCGACGGCGCCACGGACCGCGGCCTGGTCACCGGGCAGAGCCGGCCCGCGGCCCGTCCCGTGTTCGTCTTCCCCGGTCAGGGCGCCCAGTGGGTGGGCATGGCGGCCGGCCTGCTGGAGTCCTCCCCGGTGTTCGCCCGCCGGATGGCGGAGTGCGCTGCGGCCCTGGAGCCGCTGGTGGACTGGTCGCTCCTCGACGTCGTACGCGGTGTCGAGGGGGCTCCGGGCTTCGAGCGGGTGGACGTCGTACAGCCCGTGCTGTGGTCCGTGATGGTGTCCCTGGCCGCGGTCTGGCGCTCGCTGGGCGTCGAACCGGCCGCGGTCGTCGGCCACTCGCAGGGCGAGATCGCCGCGGCCTGCGTGGCGGGCGTGCTCAGCGTCGAGGACGCGGCGCGGGTGGTGGCGCTGCGCAGCCGCGCGCTGACCGTGCTGTCGGGCCGGGGCGGCATGATGTCCGTGGCCCAGCCCGTCGCGTGGGTACGGGAGCGGATCGGCGCCTGGGAGGGCCGGATCTCGGTCGCCGCGGTCAACGGACCGTCCCAGACCGTGGTGTCCGGCGACCCGGAGGCCCTCGACGAGTTCCTCGCCCAGGCGAAGGAGCAGGGGGCGCGGGCCCGCCTCGTGGACGTGGACTACGCCTCCCATTCGGCCCATGTGGAGGAGCTCGAGGACGAGTTGGCGCGGATCCTCGACGGCATCGAGGCGCGCCCGGGCGAGGTCCCGGTCTACTCCTCGCTGACCGGCGCGCTGCTGACCGACACCGGCCTGATGGGCGCGGGGTACTGGTACCAGAACCTGCGCGAGACGGTGCAGTTCGAGCAGGCGGTCGGAGAGCTGCTCGCCGCCGGCCACCACACCTTCATCGAGGTCAGCCCGCACCCGGTGCTCACCATCGGCGTGCAGGCGGCCCTCGACGAGGCCGGCGCGCGGGGCGCCGCCCTGGGCACCCTGCGCCGCGACGAGAACGAGGCCGGATGCCTGCTGCTCTCGCTCGGCGAAGCCCACTGCCACGGCGTGCGCGTCGACTGGCCCGCCGTGTTCGACGGTACGGGTGCCCGGCGGGTACAGGTGCCGACGTACGCCTTCCAGCGGAGCCGGTTCTGGCTCGACACGCCGGTCACGGCGGAGGACCCGTCGGGCCTCGGCCTCGCCTCCGCGGAGCACCCGCTGCTCGGCGCGATGACCAGCCTCGCCGACCGCGAGGGCGTGCTGTTCACGGGCCGCGTCTCCCGGCGCACCCACCCGTGGGTCGTCGACCACGCGGTCGTCGGTACGGTCCTGCTGCCCGGCACCGCCCTGGTCGACGTGGCCGTCTCCGCGGGCGACCGCTTCGGCTACGACCAGCTCCGGGAACTCGTCCTGGAGGCACCGCTGATCGTCCCCGAGGAAGGCGGCATCCACCTCCAGGTCGCCCTCGGCCCCGCCGAGGAGTCGGGCACCCGCTCCGTCACCGTCCACTCGCGCCCCGAGGGCGCGCCGGAGGAGGAATGGACCCGGCACGCCTCCGGCCTGCTGGCCACCGGCGAACACCCGGTCCCCGCCGCCACGCGGACCTGGCCGCCGGAGGGCGCGCGGTCCGTCACCCGCGAGGACACCTACGACCGCCTCGCCGACCGCGGTTACGAGTACGGGCCGGTCTTCCAGGGCCTCGGCCGGGTCTGGCAGTCGGGCGAGGAGCGGTTCGCGGAGGTTTCGCTCCCCGAGGAGCAGCACGCCGACGCCACGTCCTTCGCCCTCCACCCGGCGCTCCTCGACGCGGCCCTGCACGCCATGCTGCTCGGTGACGGCACCGAGCTGACCATCCCGTTCTCCTTCAACGGGGTCACCGTGCACGCCACGGGCGCGACCGCGCTGCGGGTGCACGTGATTCCCTCCGGCCCCGACAGCGCCTCGCTGACGGCGACCGACCCCGACGGACAGCCCGTCGTAACGATCGACTCCATCACCCTGCGCCCGGCCGGCGACGTCCGCGCGGCCACGAACGCGGGCAAGCACTCCGGCCTGCACCGGCTGGGCTGGAAGCCCCTGCCGCCAACGTCCGTGGAGACCACGGCCGGGCTCTGGGCGGTACTGGGCTCGGACCCGCACGGCCTGGCCGCGGCCGTCTCAGGGGACACGTACGCCGACGCCGCCGAACTGCGGACCGCTCTCGGAGACGGCGCCCAGCTTCCGTCCTTCATAGCCCTGTCAGAGGGGACCACCGAGGTGCACGCGGCGGTTCAGGACACTCTGGCCACCCTCCAGGAACTCCTCGCCGACACCACCCTGGACTCCACCCGCATCATCGTCCTCACCCAAGGCGCCACCGCCCTCACCACCGACGAAGACATCACCAACCTCCCCGCAGCAGCCCTCACCGGCCTCATCCGCACCGCCCAGAACGAATACCCCGGCCGCCTCACCCACCTCGACATCGACGAGGCCTCCCACGACCTCGCCACCGCCGCCCACACCGCAGCCACCACCCCCGACACCCAACTCACCCTCCGCAACAGCCAACTCCACAC
>NZ_JARAYQ010000093.1:0-29053 GCF_033794505.1 Streptomyces sp. MB09-01
AGGGACCGCGTGGGCGCCGGGGGGCGCCACACGCGGCACGACGAGGTAGCGGCGGCGCGGGGGCGCCGGCGCTGTGACGACGAGAAGCCGGGGGGCTTGCATGAACGACAACCACGCCAGTTGAGCGCAGTGGCACGGACGCACGACCGCTCCGGTCCCGTGGAGGGGGCGGGACCGGAGCGCAGGACGCGAAGAAGGACGAGCGGCGAGGGAGGGGCCCGATGAGCAAGGGTGACGAGGGATACGGGGAGTGGGAAGAGCTGGTCGGCGCCGCGCTGCTGGGCACCGACCGGCGCAGGGGCGGGGGCCCGGCCGGCTCGCCGGAGGCGCTGCTGGACGCGGCGGCCGTGCACACCGTACGGCGCCGGGCCGGGCTGCGGCCGGCTGCGGCGGGCCCGCTCCCGGAGCCCGCACCCCGGGATCCGCGCCCGGCGCCGCCGGAGGCGGCCCGCCGGCGGCTCGCCCAGCTGCTGGCCGGCCGGACCGGCGCGGGCAGCGGCAGCGGGCGGCGCGGGTCCGCCCCGGACCTGACGGAGCTGCTGCCCCAGTGGCTGGCCGTGGCCGGCCGGCACGGATACCGCGCGCCGGCCGCCCTCGTACCGGCGCTGCTGGACGCGGCGCGGGCCCGTACCGACCTGCGACCGCAGGCGCTGGCCCTGGCCGGGACCCGGGGGCTGTGGCTGGCCCGGCTGAATCCGGACTGGCGGTTCGCCCTGCGCGGCGGGGCGGGCGGTACCGGGGAGCTGCCCGACGTGACGGACCCGGCCGGGGTCGAACGGCTCTGGCAGGAAGGACTGTTCGCGGAACGGGTGGCACTGCTCGGCGCCGTACGGGCGCACGAGGCGGCGGCCGCGCCGCGGCTGCTGGCGACGACCTGGGCCACCGAACGGGCCGAGGACCGGCTGATGTTCCTCGATTCGCTGCGGGTGGGGCTGTCGGAGGAGGACGAGCCCTTCCTGGAGGCGGCGCTGGGAGACCGCAGCCGCAATGTCCGCGCCACGGCCGCCGAACTGCTGTCGGCACTGCCGCGATCGGCGCTGGCCGGCCGGATGGCCGAGCGCGCCCTGGCCTGCGTGGGCCCGGAGGGGGTGACCCCGCCGGCCGAGTGCGATGCGGGGATGCTCCGCGACGGGGTGGTCAAGCGGCCGCCCGCCGGGCGCGGGGAGCGGGCCTGGTGGCTCGGCCAGATCGTGGAGGCCGCGCCGCTGTCGTGCTGGCGGGAGCGGTTCGGCGGGCTCGGCCCGGCGGAGATCGTGGCGCTGCCGGTGGCCGGGGCCGAGGGCTGGACCGAGGAACTGCACGCGGCGTGGTGCCGGGCGGCGGTGCGTCAGCGCGACGCTGCGTGGTCGCGGGCCCTGCTCGGCCCACCGTCCGCATCGCCCGCGGCGGGTCCGGGCACGGCGTCGCTCGCGGAGCGGGCCAAGCTGCTGGAGACGCTGCCGGATGCGGAGCGGGCGGAATGGGTCGCCGAATTCATACGGGCCCACGGGCTGTCGGAGGCGTTCCAACTGCTCGGGGTGTGCGTCGTGCCGTGGGCGGGGGCGCTGGGCCGGGCGGTGGTGGACGCGCTGGACATGGCCCGGGAGGCCGGCAGCTACCCGTGGAGCTTCAGCGGGGTGATGGGCCTGGCCGAGCGCTGCCTCGATCCTGCGGAGGCCGGCCGGCTGGAGGCCCTGACCGCGGCCACGGAGGAGCCGCCGGACGCGGTTCCCGGCGCCGCCGCGTACTGGGCCGAGGCCTTTCAGCGGCTCGTGGCCACGCTTCGGCTGCGCGCGGCCATGCTTTCGGAGCTGGCCCCGGCCGCCTGATGCGCGGTGCCTCGCCGGGGCGGCGCAGGGACCTGGGGCTCCGCCCCGGACCCCGCGCCTCGAACGCCGGCGAGGCCGACCTGCACGCCGGCCGGGCTGTCAGGTGCGGACGTTCGCCCTGACCCAGTCCACGATGGACGTCGTCGTCGCGCCCGGGGTGAAGATCTCGGCCACGCCCTTCTCCTTGAGCGGGGCGATGTCGTCCTCCGGGATGATGCCGCCGCCGAAGACCTTGATGTCCTCCGCGTCGCGCTCCTTGAGGAGTTCCAGCACGCGCGCGAAGAGCGTGTTGTGGGCGCCGGAGAGGATCGAGAGGCCGATCGCGTCGGCGTCCTCCTGAATGGCGGTGTCCACGATCTGCTCGGGAGTCTGGTGGAGGCCGGTGTAGATGACCTCCATGCCCGCGTCCCGCAGCGCCCGCGCGATCACCTTGGCCCCGCGGTCGTGGCCGTCGAGACCCGGCTTGGCCACCACCACACGGATCGGACCGGTCACACCCATCGCACTGCCTCCCGAGTGAACGAACGTTAAGTACAGCATCGCGCACGCCACCGTTTCGCGGTCAACCAGGAGGGGGAAATCACACGTGGGACGGCATTGCGCCACCGTGCCGACAGCCGCACGGCACGGTGGCGCATCAGCCGCGGGTCCCAAGAGGCTCAGGGGAGGCCGTCGATGGGGCTGTACTTACCCGTGTCCATGCCCTTGTCCGGCGCCGCACTCCGGGCCGGTGCGCTCGAGGTGGTGGTGCTCGGCGGGCACCTCCTCCTCTATCCGACCGGAGTGTGCCAGGAAAAGGTCACCGCCGGCGCACCCGCGACACGCCCTCCCGTCCTCCTCCTCCACGGATTCACCGACAACCGGTCCGTCTTCGTGCTCCTGCGCCGCGCCCTCGGGGCGGACGGCCTGCGGCACGTGGAGGCGTACAACTATTCGCCCTTCACCCTCGACCTGCGCGTCACCGCCCGCCATCTCGCCCGGCGCGTCGAGGAGCTGTGCGAGCGCACCGGGCAGGACCGGGTGGACCTGGTCGGGCACAGCCTCGGCGGCCTGATCGGCCGGTACTACGTCCAGCGCCTCGGCGGCGACACCCGCGTGCGGACCCTCGTCACCCTCGGCACCCCGCACTCCGGCACGCGCGTCGCGCCCTTCATGGACGCGCACCCGGTGGTGCGGCAGATGCGTCCGGACTCCGAGGTACTGGCGGAACTCGCCGCGCCCGCTCCCGGCTGCGCCACCCGCTGCGTGGCGTTCTGGAGCGAGTTCGACGCGCTGATGACTCCGGCGGGGACGGCGCGGATCGAGCACCCGGATCTGTGTGTGGAAAACGTGCAGGTCACCGGTATCGGGCATCTCGCGCTGCCCGCGCACCCCGCGGTGATCGCGGCGGTCCGGCGCGCCCTCGACGGACCCGGTCTGGCGGCCGTCACGGCCTCAGAGGCCGCGTCCGTCGCCTAGCCGCCGAACGACCTCCAGTCGAACGAATTTCGAACTCAAGGCCAAGGGTGCGTCTTTCGGCGACCGAAAGGCGGCCGAATGCCCGGTTCCGGCAATCTGGTGACCCGGCGAAGATTGTCGTGGCGAGTAACCGGCGGGTACAGTCACGCCACTGCTCTCCTCCGGTGAACCACGAGTTCCCGGCCACCCAGGCCCCACTGCCGAGGCGAAAGAGAAGTTGGTGAACGACCGCCCCTCGTCGGGCCAGTACCCGGATCCCGGGTATGACGGCCTTACCACCACCACTTTCGCTGGTGACTCGACCTACGTTTCCTATGAAACGCAGGGCCAGGGGGTCAACTACGCCGCCTACAGCTCATACGAAACCGGCGCGTACGACACCACCGCGTGGACCTCTCAGGACACTTATCTGTCCACCATCCCGGCCCAGGCCGCACCCGAGGACACCAGCGGGACCTGGGACGCGAGCGCCTGGAACACACCGGCCGCGGACTACTCCGGCTACACCGCGTACCAGCCGGCCTCCTTCGGCTACGACGCCGCCGGCGAGCAGACCGGGCACTGGGCGATGCCGGGCTACGGCACCACCGGTACCGAGACCGGCGCCTACGACGCCACCGCCTGGAACACCCTCGCCGAGACCCCGGCCCAGCCCGAGGCCACGTACGGATACGAGTACGAGTACCAGCCCGCGCAGCAGCAGGAGCAGCCGGAGCAGCAGCAGTACGCGTACGGGACGACCTCCGTCGGCTACGACGCCGGGATGCAGGCCGTCACCGACGGGTACGCCGACACCTACAGCGAGACCTCCGTCTTCGAGGTGCTCTCCGACGCAAGCCCCGATGCTCCGGAAGCGCCCCTGGCGCCCGAGGTCCACGAGCTGCCCGAGGTCCACGAACTCCACTCGGCGCACGAGGTCCACGACCTTCCCACGCAGGCCATGCCGGTGACCGCCGCTCCGCGCTCCGCGCGCCGGACCGCCGCCAAGGGCAACGCCAAGGCGGGCAGCAGCCGTCGCCGGACCCCGGCGAAGCGTTCCGCCCTGCTGACCGTGGCCGTGCCCTCCGCCTGCGTGATGGGCGTCGCGGGCGTGGCGGCCGCCTCCGTGGGCGGGCTCACCGATACGGACAAGCCCGCCCAGGACACCACCACGATGGCCGCGCCCGACCCGGCCTCGGTGAAGCCGGTCGCGGCGAACACCAAGCTCGACACCCAACTGGTCGCGCTCAGCGCCGACGCGGGCGACTTCGCGGACCGCGCGAGCCGCACGCAGGAGCGCATCGACCTGCGCGAACGCCAGGAAGAGGAAAAGAAGAAGAAGGCGGAGGAGGCCGCGGCCAAGGAGGCCGCCCGCCCCAAGTTCGCCATCCCCGTCACGCAGCAGGGACTCAGCGCCAACTTCGGCCAGGCCGGCGGGATGTGGATGTCGGTGCACACCGGCATCGACTTCCCGGTCTCCTACGGAACCCCGGTCATGGCCGCCACCGACGGCACCGTGCGCACGCAGTACAACAGCGCCTACGGGAACATGGCCATAGTGACCGCGCCCGACGGTACCGAGACCTGGTACTGCCACCTCAGCTCCACCAAGATCCGCGGTGGCAAGGTCAAGGCGGGCGACGTCATCGCCTACTCCGGCAACTCCGGCAACTCCACCGGCCCGCACCTCCACTTCGAGGTCCGTCCCGGCGGCGGGTCCGCGATCGACCCGCTGGCGTGGCTCCGCATGCACGGCCTGGACCCGACGTAACCAGCTGACGGGCCCGGCCGGACGGCCGAGCCCGATCACCCTGCCGGACCCGGCGACCTGCCGGACCCGGCGACCCTGCCGAGCCCGGCCACCCAGCCCGGCCCGGCCCGGCCCGCTACAGCTTCTGCACCGGCGCGTAACGCAGCAGCAGCCGCTTGGGCTTGTCGTCCCCGAAGTCGATGGTGGCCTGCGCGTCCGCGCCGGCGCCCTTGACCTCCATGACGGTGCCGAGCCCGAACTGGTCGTGCGTGACGCGGTCCCCGACCACCAGGGCGATGACCGGCTTGTCCGCGGCCCGCCGCGTCGCGAACCCGGACGGGCCCGACTTCGTGCGCGACGAGGACAGGAACGCCTCGGGCGAGGTGCCGAAGGTCGCCTTCCCCGAACCGGAGGACCCGTAGCCGGAGCTCCGCATCGGTCCCGCCGGCTTCTGGGTGGCGCCCGTCCGCTTCCACTGGAGGTACTCGGCCGGGATCTCCTCGAGGAACCGCGACGGCGGGTTGTACGAGGGCGTGCCCCAGGCACTGCGCATGCTCGACCGGGTGAGGTAGAGCCGCTCGCGGGCCCGCGTGATGCCGACGTAGGCGAGCCGGCGCTCCTCTTCCAGTTCCTTGGTCTGGCCCAGCGCGCGCATGTGCGGGAAGACCCCGTCCTCCATGCCGGTCAGGAAGACCACCGGGAACTCGAGGCCCTTGGCGGTGTGCAGGGTCATCAGCGTGATGACGCCCGTGCCCTCGGTGTCCTCGTCGGGGATCTGGTCGGAGTCGGCGACGAGCGCGACCTGCTCCAGGAACTCGGCCAGGGTGCCGGAACCGGGAGCCGGGGCTCCGGTCTCGGCGGCCTCGGCCGCCGCGGCCTCCCGCGCCTGCTCGAACTCCAGCGCCACCGCCGCCAGCTCCTGCAGGTTCTCGATCCGCGTCTCGTCCTGCGGGTCGGTCGACGCCTGCAGTTCGGCGAGGTAGCCGGTCCGCTCCAGGACCGCTTCCAGGACCACCGCCGGGCCGGCGCCCGAGTCGACGATCGTGCGGAGCTCCTCCATCAGCACGTTGAACCGCTTGACCGCGTTCGTCGAGCGCGCGGCCATGCCGAAGGCCTCGTCCACGCGCCGCAGCGCCTGCGGGAAAGTGATCTTCTCGCGCATCGCGAGCGCGTCGATCATCGCCTCGGCGCGCTCGCCGATGCCGCGCTTGGGCACGTTCAGGATGCGCCGCAGCGGGACGTTGTCCTCGGGGTTCGCGAGGACGCGCAGGTACGCGAGGACGTCGCGGACCTCCTTGCGCTCGTAGAAGCGGACGCCGCCGACGACCTTGTAGGGCAGTCCGACCCGGATGAAGATCTCCTCGAACACGCGCGACTGCGCGTTGGTCCGGTAGAAGATCGCGACGTCGCCCGCCCTGGCGTCGCCGGCGTCCGTCAGCCGGTCGATCTCGTCGGCGACGAACTGCGCCTCGTCGTGCTCGGTGTCCGCGACGTAGCCGGTGATGACCGCGCCCGTGCCGGCCTCGGTCCACAGGTTCTTGGCGCGGCGGTTCTCGTTGCGCTCGATGACCGCGTTGGCTGCGGAGAGGATCGTCTGCGTCGAGCGGTAGTTCTGCTCCAGCAGGATCGTCGTCGCGTCCTTGTAGTCCTCTTCGAACTGGAGGATGTTGCGGATGGTCGCGCCGCGGAAGGCGTAGATCGACTGGTCGGCGTCACCCACCACGCACAGTTCGGCCGGGGGCAGGTCCGGGTAGCCGGTGCCGACCAGCTCGCGCACCAGCGTGTACTGGGCGTGGTTGGTGTCCTGGTACTCGTCGACGAGGACGTGGCGGAAGCGGCGCCGGTAGTGCTCGGCGACGTCCGGGAACGCCTGGAGCAGGTGGACCGTGGTCATGATGATGTCGTCGAAGTCGAGTGCGTTCGCCTCGCGCAGCCGCCCCTGGTACATCGCGTACGCCTGGGCGAGGGTCTTCTCGAAGCCGTCGACGGCCTGGTCGGCGAAGGCTTCCTCGTCGATCAGCTCGTTCTTCAGGTTGGAGATCTTGGCGTTGAACGACTTCGGCGGGAACTTCTTCGGGTCCAGGTCCAGGTCGCGGCAGACGAGCGCCATCAGGCGCTTCGAGTCGGCCGCGTCGTAGATCGAGAACGAGGAGGTGAAGCCGAGGCGCTTGGACTCGCGGCGCAGGATGCGGACGCACGCGCTGTGGAAGGTGGAGACCCACATGGCGTTGGCGCGCGGACCGACCAGGCCCTCGACGCGCTCCTTCATCTCGCCGGCGGCCTTGTTGGTGAAGGTGATCGCCAGGATCTGGCCGGGGTGGACGCCCCGCGCGGACAGCAGGTGTCCGATGCGGTGGGTGAGCACCCGGGTCTTGCCGGAGCCGGCTCCGGCCACGATGAGCAGCGGGGAGCCCGCGTGCACCACGGCCGCGCGCTGCTCCTCGTTGAGCCCGTCCAGGAGCGTCGCCGGGTCGATGACGGGCCTGGGGGCGCCGTCGCGGTAGTACGCGTCCCCGCTCACGGGCACGTCGAACCGCCCCCCGAAGAGATCGTCCGCGCCCTGTTCCGGGGCGCCGTGATCCTCAGGCGGCGGCGGGACCTCGTCGGAGGGGGAGAGGTCCGCCAGGAAACTGTCGTCAAAGAGGCTGCTCATCGCATTCCGAGTCTAGGGGGCGGGACCGACAGGCCAGGACGAGTTCCAGCAGACCGGGGAAGCACTCGTCCAGATCCTCGCGGCGCAGCGCGAGGTAGAGCTTGCGGCCGTGGGGGCGCTGGCAGATCACTCCGCTCTCGCGCAGCGTCTTGAGGTGGTGCGTGACGCTCGACCTGGGCAGGTCCGGCACGACCTCGCCGCAGAACGCCTGCCCGCCGGAGGCCAGCTTGCGGACGATCTCCAGCCGGACGGGATGCCCGAGCGCGGCCAGGACCTCGACCAGCTCGATGCGGTCGGCGGCGGGGTGGGTCAGGTCAGCAGCAGCCATCCCCCAACTGTACGCAGATCTCGTACGGACCTCGCCCGTCCGTTCGAAGATCTCGTACGTTTCTGATCGGCAACCACGCGCGGCCGGAGGCCGTGACCGGGGAGCCGGTCCGCTTCCCGGGCCGATCGGACCGCCCCGTACGCTCGAGCGCATGGACGTACTCATCAATGTCTTCGTCGGCCTGCACATCATCGGGATCGCCTCGCTGCTCGGCGGTTTCCTGACCCAGATGAAGGCGATGAGCGCGGGCACCGCCCGCTTCACGCCGGCCATGCTGCACGGCGCGCTCACCATGCTCGTGACGGGCGTCCTGCTGGTCGGCTTCAACGAGATGGACGGAACGCCGGTCAACAACGTCAAAGTCGGCGTGAAGCTCGCGATCCTCTTCGTGATCCTCGCCCTCGTCTACGTCAAGCGCGACGAGGAGACGGTCGACAAGGCACTGTTCGGCGCGGTCGGCGGACTGACCATGATCAATATCTTTATCGCCGTCCTCTGGCACTGACGGATACCGATCCACCACATCCGATCAGTTCGGATCATCTCGACATCGGCCCGTTACTTTCAGGTTTAGCGTCCTCCCCCAAGACCCAGCGTCAGTGACAGGGGAAGGACGTGAGGCCCTCGTGGCCAGTCATCGAAAGCCCAGGCAGCGCCCGCTCTCCGGCGGCACGGCACGGACGACCGCCGCCACCCTCGCCCTCGCGGGCGCTGCCACCGCCACCGCCTTCGAAGGCACCTCCCAGGCCGATCCCCGGCCCACCCCCTCCCAGGTCAAGTCGGAGGTGGACCGGCTCTACGAGGAGGCGGAGGCGGCGACCGAGCAGTACAACGGGGCGAAGGAGAAGGCCGACGAGGCCGAGCGCGCGCTGACCGGCCTGCGCGAGGAGACCGCCCGCAAGACCGACCAGCTCAACACGGCCCGCAGCGCGCTCGGCACGCTCGCCGCCTCCCAGTACCGCAGCGGGTCCCTGGGCACCGCCGTGCAGCTCGCGCTGGCGTCCGACCCGCAGGAGTACCTCTCCCAGGCCTCCTTCATCACCCGCGCCGGGGACCGCAACGCCGCCGGGATCACCACCGTGCGCCGCCGGCTCGACGAGGTCGGGAAGCTCCGGGAGCAGGCCGCGGGACGGCTCGCCGACCTCCGCTCCAAGCAGGACGAACTCGCCGCGCACAAGACCGTGATCGAGGACAAGCTCACCGCCGCCAAGCGCCTGCTGGCCAAGCTCACCGCCGAGGAGCGTTCCGCCTACGAGGCCGAGACGCCCGCCGCCGCGCCCGCCGCCCCGAAGAGCAGCACCCCGGCGCCGCCTTCCGACGGTTCCCGCGCGGCCCGCGCCGTGGCCTTCGCGTACGGGGCGATCGGGAAGCCGTACGTCTGGGGCGCGACGGGCCCGGGTGCCTTCGACTGCTCGGGCCTGGCCCAGGCGGCCTGGCGCTCGGCCGGGGTCTCCCTGCCCCGCACCACCTACACCCAGATCAACGCCGGCCGGCGCGTGTCCCGCGACCAATTGGCCCCCGGAGACCTGGTGTTCTTCTACTCCGGGGTGACCCATGTCGGCCTCTACATCGGCAACGGCCAGATGATCCACGCCCCGCGCCCCGGGTCGACGGTCCGGCTGGCACCGGTCGACTCGATGCCCTGGGCCGGCGCCTCCCGCCCGGCGTAGGCCCTGCGGGACGTGCACGTGGACGTGGACGTGCACGTGGACGTGCACGTGGACATGGACACGCACGTGTCCGCTAATCCGCGGGCGCAGTGCCTGCAGGTCCGCGCCGGCGAGGGCCACCGGCCTGCCCGCCTTGAACGGCACCCAGCGCGGCCAGACCTCGCCCCCGCGCGCGACCAGCCCGTGGGTCGGCACGCCGCCGGCGGTCGACGCGATCGCCGGGCCGAGCCCGACGGGCGCTCGGCGGGCGGCGTCCGCCGATCGGCAGACGCCTGGCCGACGGACGCCCGGGGAGCGACGGAGGCCCGGACCGGCAGACGCCCCGACCGACGGAGGCCCGGCCCGCTACGGCGCCTTGACGATCGTGCTCAGCCAGCCGAAGGTCTGCGGCAGCTGCTTGGACCACGATTCGAGGTTGTGGCCGCCGACCACCTTCTCCGCGTGCACGACGGTCGGCTTCTGCGCGAGAGCCTTCAGGTCCGTGCCGGACAGGTAGCCGTCGTGCTCGGCCCCGGACATCCACAGCGAGACCGCCGGCGGCGCGGGCGCGGCCTTGAGCAGGTTCTTCAGGTTGTGCGTGGTGCGCAGCTGCGGATCCTGGGCGACCAGCGAGGAGGGCTCCTGCCCCGGGTCGTTGTAACCGGACAGGGAGACGGCCGCGCTGTAGCGGTCGGGGTGCAGGATCGCCAGCTTGGCGGCGCAGTAGGCGCCGGCCGAGTACCCGGCCACGCCCCAGGTGCGGGCCTCGTCCGAGGCCCGGAAGTTGTCGACGACCATCTTGCGGACGTCGACGCTGAACCAGCTGTCCGCGTTGACCTTGCCGGGGATGTTCGCGCAGCCGGTGTCGCCGTTGCCGACCAGCATGGCGCGCGGCGAGACCAGGATGAACGGCTGTACCTTGCCGCTCTTCATCAGCGGCTCCAGCACCTCGTGCGCCTTGAGCCCCTGGAACCAGGACTTCCCCGTCCCCGGTATGCCCGGGATCAGCTCGACCACCGGGAACTTCTTGTCCTTGTAGGCCGGGTCGTCGTACTGCGGCGGCAGCCACACCAGGACGTCGCCCTTGACGCCGGATATCTTGCCGTCGAGCTCGGTCTTCCGGACCCGGCCACCGAGGCCCTCGACCGGCTGGAACTGCTGTTTGACCTTCGGGGCCTCTTCGACCTTCTTCCCGCCGAGCCCGTCCGGGCCGAGGTCGGGGGCGGCCGTGACGTACTTGCCGGTGCCGAAGAGGTCTCCCCAGGACGCGTAGAAGTGCTCGGCCCTGTTGACGGCGACGAACACCACCGCGACGGCGGTGACCTGCGCGAACACCACCATCAGCGCACGTACGGCAGTGCGTACGACGGCAGGGCCGCGCACCTTGCTCCACACGGCCAGCGGCAGGATGACGGCGATCGCGGTCAGCGCGATCACCGCCACGAAGAAGGGTGTCCCCGTCAAGCTCATCACGCCACCGTAGAGGGTGGCGTGACCTGCCCCGGTTGCCCGTCCGGCCTGCGGTGTGGGTCACACCCGCAGGTCAGAGGTCACGCCCGCAGATGGGCGTCGCACCCGCCGGCCGTGCGTCACACCAGCCGGCGGGCCGTCGCCCAGCGGGTCAGCTCGTGGCGGTTGGAGAGCTGGAGCTTCCGGAGCACGGCCGAGACGTGCGATTCCACCGTCTTCACCGAGATGAAGAGCTGCTTGGCGATCTCCTTGTACGCGTACCCGCGCGCGATCAGCCGCAGCACCTCCCGCTCGCGCTGGGTGAGCCGGTCCAGGTCCTCGTCCACCGGCGGCGCGTCCGTCGAGGCGAAGGCGTCGAGCACGAAGCCCGCCAGCCGCGGTGAGAACACCGCGTCGCCGTCCTGCACCCGGAAGATCGAGTCCACCAGGTCGGTGCCGGTGATGGTCTTGGTGACGTAGCCGCGCGCGCCGCCCCGGATCACCCCGATGACGTCCTCGGCCGCGTCGGACACCGACAGCGCGAGGAACCGCACCGGGTTCTCGGCCGCCGCCATCAGCGGGGCGCAGCGCCGCAGCACCTCGACCCCGCCGCCGCCGGGCAGGTGCACGTCGAGCAGCACCACCTCGGGCCGGGTGGCGGTGATGACGGTGACGGCCTGGTCGACGTCGGCGGCCTCGCCGACGACCTCGACCCCGGTCCGGGCGGTCTCGCCGATCTCGGCCTGCACTCCGGTGCGGAACATCCGGTGGTCGTCGACGAGGACCACCCGGACCCTCCTGGTCTCCGTCACAGCGCTGTCCTCGGTCATCCTGCGTTCGCCGCCCTCTCCATCTCCAGCTCGACTTCCGTGCCGCCGTCGGGCGCGGACCGCAGCCGTGCGGTCCCGCCGTTGCGCTGCATCCGGCCGATGATCGATTCTCGTACGCCCATGCGGTCGTCCGGTACCGCGTCGATGTCGAAGCCCGGTCCGCGGTCCCGTACGGACACGAAGACCGTCTGCCCCTCCACCTCCGCGTACACCTGCACGGGGCCGCCCTCGCCACCGTACTTGGCGGCGTTGACCATCGCCTCGCGCGCGGCCTGGACCTGCGCCGCCAGCCTCTCGTCGAGCGGACAGTCGCCGACGACGACGACCTCGATGGGGACGCCGTGGTGGTCCTCCACCTCGGCGGCGGTCTTCTTCACGGCCTCCGCCAGGGTGGCGGGCTCCTCCGCCTCCTCCTTGCCGGTGCCCTCGGGCTTGTAGAGCCAGTTCCGCAGCTCCCGTTCCTGCGCCCGCGCGAGCCGGCGCACCTCTCCGGCGTCCTCCGCGTTGCGCTGGATCAGGGTGAGGGTGTGCAGCACCGAGTCGTGCACGTGGGCGGCGACCTCGGCGCGTTCCTGGGCGCGGATGCGCATCAGGCGTTCCTCGGAGAGGTCCTGGGTCATCCGGATCAGCCAGGGTCCGGCGAGCAGGGCGACGCCGACGAGGACGGCGAGGGTGGCGGTGAGCACGTTGCCGAGCTGGGCGGCGGAGCCCCGTACGACGATGAAGACGGTGAGGCCCACGCCGACCAGGGCGACGCCGGCGAGGGCCCGGGCGACCTGGAACAGGCGGCCGTGCCGTCCGGCGGCCGTGGTCCAGTGGGCGCGGCGGGCGTTGTCGGCCTGCCGCCAGACGAGGACGACACCGGCCCCGACCAGCAGCGTCGGCCACACGTACCGGCCGGAGGCGCCGCCGGCCTGGACCTTCGAGACGAAGATGCCCGCGCCGACGGACAGGGCGATCAGCGCAGTGATCTGCCCGCGGTCGGGTTTGCGTAGGCGGCGGCTGCCGTCGGGGAGGGTCTCGAAGAAGGAGCGGTGCCCGCTGCGGCCGCCGACGCCGAGCGGTACGAAGACCCAGAACGCGGCGTACAGCAGCACGCCCAGCCCGTCGCCCCACATGAACAGGCCCAGGAACGCGAGCCGGACCCAGATCACGGGCAGCCCGAGGTGCCCCGCGAGACCGCGCGCGACGCCGCCGAGCATCCGGCCGTCCGCGCTGCGGTAGAGCTTGCGCTGCGGCGGGTCGTCGGCGTCCGGTGCGTGCGGGGTGCGGGGAGCGGCGGCTACGGGCATGTCACCAAGGGTCACACGGGCGGCGACGGCCCGGCATCAGGGCATCCCCCCACTTCTGTACGGGGGATATCAGGGTTGCGCCAGGGTAGGGCCCGGTGCCGCACGGCCCGGCGGCCCGTCACCATGGACCCATGACCGAAGTACACGAACCCCCGACGGCGGAGCCCGGGGGTCCTCCGGCCTCCGACGCCCGGCCGTCCCTGCGCCGCAGCAAGCGCGACAAGGTCCTCGCGGGCGTGTGCGGCGGCCTGGGCCGGTACTTCGACCTGGACCCGGTGGTCTTCCGCATCGTCCTCGGTGTCCTCGCGGTCACCGGCGGCGTCGGTCTGATCTTCTACGGCTTCGCGTGGCTGCTGCTCCCCCAGGAGGGCGAGGAGGACAGCGAGGCGAAGAAGCTGCTGACGGGCCGGGTCGAGGGGGCCACGCTGGCGGCGGTGTTCGCCGCTCTGGTGGGCTGCGCGCTGTTCCTTTCGATGCTGGACAACGGCGGGCTGGCGGTCTTCTCGGTCCTGGCCGCCCTCGCCCTGGGCGGGGCGGCGTACTGGTCGCAGCGGCACCGGCCCGCCTTCCCGCCGAAGGCGCAGGACGCGGCCGGCCACCGCCCGCCGACTCCCGAGACCCAGGCCCCGCCGGCGCCCGGCGGCCCGTCGTGGTGGCGTGACCCGCTGGTCAAGGACGGCACCACCGGCCCCGTCGGGTCGGCCGGCTACCTGTGGGGCCCGGAGGACGAGACCGTCGCAGGCGCACCGGGCCCGGTCGCCGCGGCGGCTCCCGAGGCGGCCCCGGCGGCGCCCCGCCCGCGCGGCGGGATCGGCGGCCGGGTGTTCGTACTGGCTCTGCTGGCCGGGATCGTCTCCACCGCCTCCGTGTGGGAGGGCAGCACCCTCGGCCACGCCCTGCAGGTCGGGCTGGCCGGCGCGCTGGCCGTCTTCGGCCTGGGCCTCGCCGTCAGTTCGGTCAAGGGCCGCACCGGCTTCGGCACCATCCTGCTCGCGGTCGTCACGGCGGGCCTCCTCGCGGTGGCCTCGGCGCTGCCCGCCGAGATCGGCACCGATTGGCGGCGGACCGAATGGCGGCCCGCCGCGGTGGCCGACGTACGGCCCTCGTACGAGGCGGGCACCGGGCTCGCCGTCCTGGACCTCAGCCGCCTGGACGTGCCGAAGGGCGCCACCGTCCCGGTCCGCGCCTCCCTCGACGCGGGGCAGCTCAAGGTGATCCTGCCGCGGGAGGTGACGGCCGGGGCCGACGTCTCGGTCCGTCTGGGCGACATCCACATGCCCGGGGAGACGAGCCGGGACGTCCGGATCCGCAGCGGCGGCGAACACCAGCGGGCGACGCTGGCGCCCGCCGCCGGCACCGAGGCCGGCGGAACGATCGAGCTGCACCTGAGCACGGGTGTGGGACAGGTGGAGGTGGCCCGTGCGGCGTCATGAGTTCCAGCCGGGACGGCTCCTCGCGGGGCTGGTCCTCATCGCGGCGGGCGTGCTCTACCTGCTCGACGCGGCCGGCGAGGCGGATCTGCCGTGGTTCCTCGTCATCCCGATGACCTTGGGCGGCCTCTCGTTCGCCGCCCTGGTCGGGATGGTGACCTACGCCGTACGCCGGGACCGGCGCGACCGGATCACGGAGTCCAGCGACAGGTAGGGCGCCCCGGCGAGGATCAACGGGGTCCAGGCCATCAGGTAGATGAGGTCGTTGCCGTAGTAGTACGGGGTCACCGCCCACGACACCGTGAGCCACAGGCTGAGCGCGATCAGCGCTCCGCCGGCGGCCGCGACACGGGTCAGCAGGCCGGCCAGGGTCCCGAGGCCCACCAGGATCTCCCCGATGGCCAGGGCGACGGCGAAGCCGACGGGGGAGTTCAGCGACAGGTCCACCAGGGCGGGGATCGCGGAGGTGTCGCGCACCCCGCGCATCAGATCGCCGATGGAGCCGTCCCCGCTGGCGGAGAGGAACGCGGAGTCGGTCAGTTTGTCCAGCCCCGCGTAGACGAAGGTCACGCCCAGGAAGATCCGCAGGGGCAGCAGCGCGTACCGGGACGCCAGCTCGCGCAGTCCCGCCGCGTCTCGAGGGGCTTCGGCTTCAAGAACATCGGTTCGGGTCACGGAAACATGTGTACCCCGATCACTCGGCCACGTCGATGGTGCAGCGGTTGGATTCCACTCCTGCGGCCGTGACCACCTGGATCTCGATGCGCCCGGGTTCCACTTCCGCCGGCACCGGCACCGTCAGCACGGCGTCGGAGGGGTTGGTGAACCCGCCCGGCACCGGGACCAGCGGTACGTGCACGTGCACCGCCCCGATCCGCACCACCAGCCGGGCCAGCATCTCCGGCGTCTGCGCCCCGGGCGGCACGAAGCCCACGCCCCGGATCTCGATGTCGTCCCCGGGGCGGACGGCCGCGTCCAGATCCCCGGGCTCCCGTCTGCGCACCACCGACAGCACGAGCGGGCGGGTGCCCTCCGCGTACTTCGCCGCCAGGTACACCGCGGCCGACAGCGCCACCAGCAGCGCCAGCGCCCAGGGCAGCTGCGGCAGCCGGTCCGGGAAGCGGGCCAGCGACGCCGCCGCGTAGGCCAGCACCGCCGTCGAGACGAGGACGTACTGCGCGTCGGGGAAGCTCCCGCGGCCCGCGTCGTCCGTCAGCAGGTCCACTCCGCGCGGCCGGTCGGCCGGCAGCTTCTGCAGCCGCTGGCCCATGATCCGTACGGAGACCACCCGGCGCACGAGCACCGCGACCGCCGACGTCAGCGAGACCACCGCCAGCAGCGGCAGCGCCCGGTCCAGCGCGAGGCCCGCGTACAGCGCCTGCCGCTCGGGCCCGGGCGCCGAGGCCGCCAGCCGCAGCGCGGGCAGCAGCGTGGCGAACGCGGTCAGCACCACCCAGGCGCTGGACACCGCCTTCGAGGTGGACAGCCGGTTGTCCTCGCCGACCAGCGGGGCCAGCAGTCCGCCGCGCACCGACTGGGCGCGGGCGGCGACCGTGAGCAGCCCGGCCAGCACCACGGCCGCCAGCAGCCCGGCGGTGCGCGCCGCGGACCAGCCGGTGCCGAGCGCGGCGGCGACCTGGACCAGCAGCAGCACCCCGGCGGCGATCCACACGGCGAGGACGGCCCGCCGCGAGAACCGGTACAGCCAGGAGTTCCCGGCCTCCCGGCCCCGGTCGGCGACGGTGCGGGCCGACAGGGTCAGTTCGTCGGAGACCCACTGGCGGGAGGCGCCGAGCGAGTGGGCCACGGCGGCCGGCACGCCCAGCCCGGAGGCGAACTCGTCGCGCTTCTCCAAGAAGGCGGCGACGGCGCGGCGGTGGCCCTCACGTGCGCACTCCTCGCAGGTGCAGGCCGTCGTATGGGTACCTCTGGACATCTCTTGGACAGCCACGAACGTGCCGCCTCTCTGAACTACGGTGCAATGCCAGCGAATTGTGCACCACTGCGGCAGTGCTCCGGATTGCGCACGATGTCAGAGCAGGTGATTAACGGTTCATGATGTTGACGCCACCGGCGTGTCCCCCTCGTGGAGCAGCGGCTGACAGCTCACCCAGGCGGCCAGGTCGGACCCGAACCGCTCCCGGGTGGCGACCGCGGCGCGGTGGTCGATGAGCACCGGCTTCCCCGCCGCCCGGGCGATCAGCTGCACCTGCGCCGCCCGCTCCGCCGCGACGAACCACCAGAGCGCGGCGTCCACCGAGTCCCCGACCGTCAGCAGCCCCCGGTTGCGCAGGACCAGCGCCTTGTACGGGCCCAGCGCGAGCGCGATCCGGCCGGGCTCCTCGGCTCCGGCGTACTCGTCGAGCAGCGCGTGGTCCTCGTAGAAGGCGCAGGCCTCCTCGGTGATCGGGGCCAGCAGCTCGCCCAGGGCCGCGAGGGCACGGCCGTACGGGGCCTGCGCGCGCACCACGGACACCACCTCGGGGCGCTCCCGGTGGACCGCCGCGTGCACGGCGAAGGCCAGCTCGTTGACCCGGCGCTCCCCGCGGAGCACCCGCCCGTCCCCGTCGACCAGCAGCAGGTCGCCGGCGGTGAGCGCGGCGAAGGGCTGCCCGAAGGGGTTCACCCAGTAGCAGTCCTCGAATTCGGGATCCCGCGCGGTGACCTGCCCGGCCACCCCGTCCTCGTACCCCAGCCGGCCCAGCAGCCGCAGCGCCCCGGCGAGCTGCTCCTTGCGGTGCGCGCGCGCCGCCTCGGCGGTGTCGTGCACGGGCGGCATCTCGAAACCGAGCCGCTCCACGGGCACGGGTACGGGCCGGTCCGGCATGGGGCCCTCCTCACGGTCGCCTACGGTCGCCTTCGGGTCGCGGCGCAAAGTACCGGCGCCCCCGCGAAGTGGCCATACATACGACGAAGCCGCCGCTCCGGGCGGAGCGGCGGCTTCGGTTCAGGCCGTGGCGGGGACTACTCCCACTCGATGGTGCCCGGGGGCTTGCTCGTGCAGTCCAGGACCACCCGGTTCACCTCCGGCACCTCGTTGGTGATGCGGGTGGAGATCCGGGCGAGGACCTCGTACGGCATGCGCGTCCAGTCCGCGGTCATCGCGTCCTCGGACGAGACGGGGCGCAGCACGATCGGGTGACCGTAGGTGCGGCCGTCGCCCTGGACGCCGACGCTGCGGACGTCCGCGAGCAGGACGACCGGGCACTGCCAGATCTCGCGGTCCAGGCCGGCCGCGGTCAGCTCGTGGCGGGCGATGGCGTCGGCCTCGCGCAGCAGGTCCAGGCGCTCCTTGGTGACCTCGCCGACGATGCGGATGCCGAGGCCGGGGCCCGGGAAGGGCTGGCGCTGGACGATCTCGTCCGGCAGGCCGAGCTCCTGGCCGACCATCCGGACCTCGTCCTTGAACAGCTGGCGCAGCGGCTCGACGAGCTCGAACTCGATGTCGTCGGGAAGGCCGCCCACGTTGTGGTGCGACTTGATGTTCGCGGTGCCGGTGCCGCCGCCGGACTCGACGACGTCCGGGTACAGGGTGCCCTGGACGAGGAAGGCGACCGCGGGGCCTTCCTCCTGCAGGATCTCCAGCTGGGCCTGCTCGAAGACGCGGATGAACTCGCGGCCGATGATCTTGCGCTTGGTCTCCGGGTCGGAGACGCCGGCGAGCGCGTTCAGGAAGCGTTCCTGCGCGTCGACGACCTTCAGCTGCACGCCGGTGGCGGCGACGAAGTCCTTCTCGACCTGCTCGGTCTCGCCCTTGCGCATCAGGCCGTGGTCGACGTAGACGCAGGTGAGCTGCGAGCCGATGGCCTTCTGCACGAGGGCCGCGGCGACCGCCGAGTCCACGCCGCCGGAGAGGCCGCAGATGGCGCGCTTGTCGCCGACCTGCTCGCGGATCGCCGCGATCTGCTCCTCGACGATGTTGCCGGTGGTCCAGGTGGGGGCGAGGCCCGCGCCGCGGTAGAGGAAGTGCTCCAGGATCTGCTGGCCGTGCGTGGAGTGCATCACCTCGGGGTGGTACTGCACGCCGTACAGCTTCTTCTCGTCGTTCTCGAAGGCCGCGACCGGGACGACGTTCGTCGACGCGGTGACGGTGAAGCCCTCGGGGGCGGCGGAGCAGGCGTCGCCGTGGGACATCCACACCGACTGGTTCTCGGGGGTGCCCTCGAAGAGGGTGGAGCCGGCCTTGGAGACGGCCAGCGGGGTGCGGCCGTACTCGCGGGCACCGGTGTTGTCGACCCGGCCGCCGAGGGTGACCGCCATCAGCTGGAAGCCGTAGCACATGCCGAAGACGGGGACGCCGGCCTCGAAGATCGCGCGGTCGAGCTGCGGGGCGCCCTCCTCGTACACGGAGGACGGACCGCCGGAGAGGATGATCGCCTTGGGGTTCTTGGCCAGCATCTCGTCGACGGGCATCGAGCTCGGCACGATCTCGCTGTAGACCCGTGCCTCGCGGACGCGGCGGGCGATGAGCTGGGCGTACTGGGCGCCGAAGTCGACGACGAGAACCGTGTCCGGGGCGCTGTCGTGGGCGGCGGAGGGTGCTTCTGGCACGGGGCGGCCTTCCGGCGGAAGAGGGGGCTGTTTTGTCAATTCTAACGGGGGACCCGCACCCCTCTTCGTCTCACCATCCGAATCAGGTTGGCCCGGAGCGGAACGGAAGGTAATAATCCAGTCCATGCGCAAGCAGCTGAGCTTCCTCTTTACCTATGGCACCGGCCGGTCCGGTCGCCATGGGTCATCGTGATGCTCGCTTGAGCCGCTGACTTCCCAGAGCGCCCCGGTCCGACAGGACCGGGGCGCTCTGGCGTTCCTCCGGACCTGCGGGCCCCACCCGACAGGAGAGATGACCATGACCACGATCACCACCACCCCCGAGCAGCTGATCGCCGACTCCCGGATGCGCATCGACGCCATCGACGACCGGATCATCGGACTGATCCAGGAGCGGATGGCCGTCTCCACGGTCATCCAGGACGCCAGGATCTCGTCGGGCGGGCGCCGCGTGCACCTGTCCCGCGAGATGGAGGTGCTCTCCCATTGGAGCGATGCCCTCGGGAAGCCCGGCACCGCCCTCGCCATGACCGTGCTGGAGCTGTGCCGGGGCCGCGTGTGACGGCTGTTCGTCACCCGTCCGGACCGTGACCGCCCCCGCGGCCCCTCGTTGGTGAGGATGTCCGCGGCAGCCAGCCGCGGGACCGCATCACCACGCGTGGCTCCGCTGGAGCGATGAGACGTGCGCCCCGTGGAGCGTGCGTCGTGGGACCTCGCTCCTTCGCGTGACCGGACGGCAGGGGACAGCAGCCCGGTCACCCCTTGGAGGACGGCCGGCCCTGGGGACGCCCCGGGCCGGCCGTTCTGCGTCGTCACGCGTCCGGGGTCACCCGGGGACGCGATGGCGCGCGTACGGGGTCACCCGCGGACGCGATCGCGCGCGTACGGGTCACCCGCGTACGGGGTCACACGCGCCCGGCCGCCTTGCGGCGGAACGCCAGGACCAGGGCGCCGCCGGCGGCCACCAGCGCCGCGCCGCCGAAGGCGATCGCCTCGGCCGAGGTGCCGGTGGAGGCCAGGCCGCCGTTCGCCGTCGTGCCCGTGCCGGTGCCGCTGCCCGAGGTCGGCGAGGCGGTCGCCGTCGGGGTCGCCGAGGCGCTCGGGGTGGCCGAGGCCGTGGGCGTCGGGCTCGGCGTGGTGCCGCCGCCCTTCGCGTTGATCACGAGGGCCGCCTTGTTGTTGGCGTGGTTCGGGTCCCACCGCTGGGGCTGGGTGCCACCGGGCGTCCACTGGCCGACCGAGACGGAGCCCTTGGCGTCCTGGACGACCGTCTCGATCTTCAGCTCGAACGGGTAGGCGAAGTTCTCCCTCTCCCCCACGACGTGTCCGGTGGAGCAGAAGTAGCGCGGCGCGCCCAGGGTCTGCTCGCGCTGGGTGCCGTCGGCGTTGACCCCCTGGCAGCCGGCCGGCACCTTGGTGACCTTCGCGCCCGCCGGGATGACGATGTCCGTGCGGGCGACGTCCTCACCGGAACGCAGGTGGGCCACCCACGCCGGGCCGTTGTTGCGGAAGCCGAGGTCGGCCCGCACCGTCTCGCCGGCCTTGCCCTTGAGGGACACGGGCGCGGCCACGAAGTCGGCGGTGTTCTTCGTCGCGAAGTCGAACTCCTGGAGGTTGTTCCAGGGGTCGAGGTCCACCGCCTGCGCGGAGGCCTTGGGCGCCCGCGGCTTCGCGGTCAGTTGCTTGCCGGCGGAGGGCTTGCGGAGCTTCTCGGCCTTCGGCTGCTCGCCGTTCGCGTACACCGCGTAGGTGAGCGCGTCGGCGAAGGCGTGCGGGGCGGCCTTGAGGGTCAGCGGGCCGTCCACCCCGTAGAGCTTGCCCGCTTCGTACTCGCCTTCGAGCAGGCACTGCACCGTGGTCCAGCCCGTGTTCCACGGCTGGCCCGAGCCCGTGTCCTCGGAGTAGGAGCAGTTGCCGTACTGCTCCACCAGGCCGATGCCGTGCGTGGTGCGCACTTCCAGCACCACGCCCTGGACGGACTCCGTGCCCCGGTTGGCGAAGACGATCGGCAGGGCCTGCTTGTCGCCCGGCTTCTGCTCCGCCTTGAGCGCGGCGGGCTCCATGACCAGGTCGGGGCCGCCGACCCGCACCTTGGTGGTGGCGGCCTTGATGGCGGCGCCCTCGGCCTTGCCGGTCATCGTCAGGTCCGCGGTCGCGCCGGTCTTGCTGTCCTTGGCCGCGCTGAGCTTCAGGTCCACGACGGTGGAGTCGCCCGTCCAGAGCGCCCAGCGCTTGCAGGTCACGGCGGTGGCGGTGAGCGTGCAGTCCGAGCTCTGGTGCTCGGCGAGTGTGACGTCGGCGACGCCCTTGAGGGGGGTCAGGTCGATCGTGAAGGTGCTCTGGCGGTCGAAGGTCTTGGCGGTGTCGTTGAAGATCCGGAACTCGACCGAGGTCTTCTGCGGCTCGGCGCCCGCGCCGGGGTGGGGGCGCAGGCCGGTCTCGGCCGGGCCGGCCAGCCGGAATTCGGGGTCCGCTGCGTGTGCGGGGGTGGTGGCCAGCGCGACGGCCGCGAGGCCACAGGCAGCCAGCAAGGAGATGCGCTTTCTCATGCAGCCGTTGACTGTCGAAGATCAGTCGCAGTTGCACACTTCACCGTGTGATCGACGCCACAGCCCGGCCCGACGGATTCCGGTACAACCTTCAAGGCTGAACATCTGTCACCTATGTACCGCGGCGGGTACCGCGCTCGGAGGGGGAGCGCGGTACCCGCCGCTGTCATGACCGGCGCGGCGGAATCTCGGGGACGGCCAGGAACGGCAAGCGCAGGGCGCCGAAGGCCTCCTTCGGGACCGCCGGACGGGCCGGCTCCACCGCCTCCAGGCGTACGTACGCCGCCCCTTGTTCGGGCCGCGGATCCTGCTCGCCCTTGTTCGGCCAGTACGACATCGCGCGCTCCGCTTGTGCCGTGATCGTCAGCGACGGATTGACGCCGAGGTTCGCGGAGACCGCCGAGCCGTCGACCACCGAGATGCCCGGGTGCCCGTAGAGCCGGTGGTACGGGTCCACCACGCCCTCCTGCGCCGACGCCCCGATCGGGCAGCCGCCGAGGAAGTGCGCGGTCAGCGGGGTCCCCATCAGCTCGCCGATGTTGCTGCCCGGGAAGCCGTTGATCTCCTCGGCCAGCAGGGTCGCGGCCCGGGTGGCCTCCGCGATCTGCACCGGGTTGGGGGCGCCGTGGCCCTGGCGTGCGGTGAGCAGGCCCTTCCCGATCCCGCCGGGCTTGCGGTACGTGGTCAGGGAGTTGTCCAGCGACTGCATGACCAGGCCGATGATGGTCCGCTCCGACCAGCGCCGGTTCGACAGCGAGCGGGCCAGCTGGAGCGGGTGCTGCGCGGTCCTGGCCAGCCAGGCGCGGACCCGGTGCCTGCTGTGGGGGACCTGGAGGACGGTCATGAACCCCATGGCGTTGGAGCCCTTGCCGTAGCGGACCGGCTCGATGTGCGTGTCGGCGTTGGGGTGCACGGAGGAGGTGATCGCCACGCCCCGGGTGAAGTCGGCCCGCTGCGCCTTGCCGGGGCCGTCGCCGTGCCGTTTGCGGTAGCGGCGGTCGTCGGTCTGCGCGCCGACCAGGCCCTCGGAGTTGGTCCGGGTCAGTTCCCCGAGCCGGTCGGACAGGTGCGGGAGCTCCCCGCGGTCCTTCATCGTGTGCAGCAGGGTCTGCGTGCCGTAGGTGCCCGCCGCGACGACAACGTGGCGGGCGCGCAGCACCTTGGCCCTGCCCCGGCGGCGGCCGTCGGTGGGGACGGTGCGGACGCGGTAGCCGCCCTCGGGGTGGTCGGCGAGGGCGGTGACGGTCGTCATGGGGTGGATGACGGCGCCGGCGCGCTCGGCGAGGTACAGGTAGTTCTCGTTC
The DNA here is from genome assembly GCF_033794505.1 of Streptomyces sp. MB09-01. Lineage (NCBI taxonomy): Bacteria > Bacillati > Actinomycetota > Actinomycetes > Kitasatosporales > Streptomycetaceae > Streptomyces > Streptomyces sp. MB09-01. Next base: position 23,031 of record NZ_JARAYQ010000093.1, read on the forward strand.
AGGGTGTTCTTGGCGCCGTGCCGGCAGCCGGTCATGCACTCGCCGCATTCGGTGCAGGCCTTGCGGGCGGGACCGGCGCCGCCGAAGTACGGGTCGGGGGCCTCCTCGCCGGGCCGGACCTTTGCGTGGCCCTCGGCATCCTCTCCGTCTCCGAAGAAGACGCCGACCGGGGCCATGTGGAAGGAGTCCGCCACGCCCATCTTCTCGGCGGCCGCCTTGAGGTGGACGTCGGAGGGGGTCATGGTCGGGTTGAGGCGCACGCCGAGCATCCGCTGGGCCTGGTCGTAGTACGGGGCGAGTTCGGCGCGCCAGTCGGTGATGGACGCCCACTGCCGGTCCTCGAAGAAGGCGATGGGCGGCACGTACAGGGTGTTGGCGTAGTTGAGCGAGCCGCCGCCCACGCCGGCGCCCGCGAGCACCATGACGTTGCCGAGCAGGTGGATCCGCTGGATCCCGTAGAGCCCGAGGGCCGGGGCCCACAGGTAGTTCCGCAGGTCCCAGCTGTTCTTCGGCAGGCTCTCGCGGGTGAACCGGCGCCCTGCCTCCAGGACGCCGACCCGGTACCCCTTCTCGGTCAGGCGCAGGGCCGAGACCGAGCCGCCGAAGCCCGATCCGATGACGATGACGTCGTAGTCGTATGCGGCGTCGGATGCGGCGTCGGATGCGGCGTCGGATGCGTCGTCGTGCGACACGGATACCCCTTAGCGCAGTCGGAGGGCCTTCATGATCTTGAGGCTGCGGGTCATGAACGCCGCGTACTTCTCGTCGTCCATGCCCAGCGAGGGGGCCATCGGGAGCAGCCGCTGGTGGGCGACGGTCTGGGCCTCGGTGTACTTGAGGATGCCCTCGGAGCCGTGGCGGCGGCCGAGGCCGGAGTCCTTCATGCCGCCCATGGGCGCCTGGGCGCTGCCGTAGGCGGGGGCGTAGCCCTCGTTGATGTTGACGGTGCCGGTGCGCAGGCGGGCGGCGACGGAGTGGCCGCGGCGGGCGTCCTTGGTCCAGACGCTGGAGTTCAGGCCGTAGGCCGTGGCGTTGGCCTCCGCGATGGCCTGGTCCTCGTCGGTGAAGCGGTAGATCGAGACGACCGGGCCGAAGGTCTCCTCGCCGCACACCGCCATGGGCGACTCGACGCCGTCGAGGATGGTGGGCTCGTAGAAGAGCGGGCCGATGTCGGGCCGGGCGGTGCCGCCGGCGACGAGGGTGGCGCCCTTGGCGACGGCCTCGTCCACGTGCCGCTGTACGGTCTCCAGCTGGCGCTCGCCGACCAGGGAGCCCATGTCGGCGCCGTAGGCCAGCGAGCTGCCGAGCCGCATGGCCTTGGTGCGGGCGGCGAACCGCTCGACGAACGCGTCGGCGATCGAGGCGTGGACGTAGAGCCGCTCGATGGAGATGCACAGCTGGCCCGCGGAGGAGAAGCAGGCGCGGACGGCGCCGGCGGCGGCCTTCTCCACGTCGGCGTCGTGCAGGACGAGCATGGCGTTCTTGCCGCCGAGTTCGAGGGAGACCCCGACGAGCCGGTCGGCGGCGCCCCGGGCGACCTCGCGGCCGGTGCGGGTGGAGCCGGTGAAGGAGACGTAGTCGGCGTGCCGGACCACCTCGGGGCCGACGACCGGGCCCTCGCCGAGGACGATCTGGAAGACGTCGGCGGGGAGACCGGCCTCGATCAGCAGGTGGCGCGCCCACAGGGCGGTCAGGGCGGTCTCGGTGTCGGGCTTCATGACGAGGGCGTTGCCCGCCACGAAGGCGGGCAGGGCGTCGCCGACCGACAGTTCGAGCGGATAGTTCCAGGGCGCTATCTGGCCGACGACCCCGCGCGGCTGGCGCAGCTCGGTGACCTTGGTGAGGGTGGGCATGGCGCCCGTGTGGCCCTTGGGGCGCAGGTACGAGGGGGCCTTGCGGCCGTAGTGGCGTGCGGCGACGGCGACCGCCTGGACCTCCTCGTGGGCGTGCAGGCGGGCCTTGCCGGTCTCCAGCTGGATCAGGTCGAGGACCTCGGCCTGCCGGTCCAGGACCAGGTCGTGGAAGCGCAGGAGCACGGCCGCCCGCTTGGCGACGGGGACGGCCGCCCAGGCGGGCTGGGCGGCGCGGGCCCGCTCGAAGGCTTCGGCCACGTCCTCGGGGGTGGCCTCGGGGAGTTCCGCGAGCCGGTCCCCGGTGAAGGGGGTGTGGTTGGCGGTGCGTCCGGAACCGATCACTCCGCGGGTGAGGCGGGCGACGAGGTCGGGTGTCACCACGTCGGCGGCGGTGCGGGCACCGGCCGGGGCGGGGGCGACCGGGTTGGTGGGTTCCGGTGCGGTGCGGAGGGGGGCCGGGGCCTGCGAGTCCGTCATGGCGGTGAGCGTATTGCGCCCGGAAGCCTTTGGGTACCCGTCGGTAACCGGATTTTGCCATTTCCGCCAGTGATCGCTGGCAGGATGCCGGGATCAGGGCTTCTTGGCGGGCGGTTCCCAGCCGCTGAGCACGATGTCGAACTGCTGCTCGGTCGTGGCCCAGTCGGCGACCGGGCTCGACATGTAGATGGCGTACTCCGTGCCGTCCTGGGCGACGTACATCTGCTCCTTGGCCCTACGCGGACCGGGGTGGTTCTGCTTCTCCGTCCAGCTGAAGTCCCAGAGCGCGGCCCGGGTGCTGTCCCGGAAGGTGTTCTGGTTCAGCCGCACCTTCTTGTAGTCGGTCCGCTTCGCCACCTGCTTCTCCAGGTCGACCAGGTGCTCCAACGGGGTCCCGTAGTCCGGGCTGGAGTCGATGGCGATCCGGATGAAGTGCTTCCCGTCGTCCGGGGTGTAGTCGATCTGGTCGCCGTTCGCCTTGCGCGTCCAGCCCTCCGGGACGAACAGGGTGAAGCCGGCGATGGGGTCGGTGACCTTGTTGTAGCCGGCCGGCGGGGCCGCCGCCTGCGGCTTCCCGTCCTCGGGCTGCACGTCGGGGGCACTCGCGTTCTTGTCCGCGCCGCCGCTCCCCGGGTCCCCGGTGTACTTGAGCACCCCGAACACGCCGCCGCCGCCGAGCAGCGCCGCCACCAGCGCGATGCCCGCGGCCCGCTTGAGCCAGCCCTTCGCCGGGTCCGCGGGTGCGGGTACCGGCGCGGTCTCCGCTGGTTCCGGCAGCGGAGCCGTCTGCGAGGTCGTCCGCTCGGCCGTCTGCGCGCGCTCCGCCGGCGCGGCCGGCTCGGCGGACGGCTCCTGCGCCGGGGCCAGTTCGTCCTGGGTCACCGAGCGCGTCGGCACGTACGCCTGCGCCGCCTTCGGCTCCCGGCCCTCCATCGCCTCCAGCAGCATCCGCTCGGCCTCCACGGCCGAGGGGCGCTCCATCGGGTCCTTGCGCAGCAGCGCCGTGATGACCGGACCCAGGGCCCCGGCCTGGCGCAGCGCCGGCGGCTCGTCGTTCACCACGGCCTGCAGGCTGGAGATGGGCGACGTACGGCGGAACGGCGAGCGGGCCTCCACCGCCGTGTAGAGGGTGGCGCCAAGCGACCACAGGTCCGAGGACGGGTCGGGGATCCCGCCGGTGACCCGCTCGGGAGCCAGGTAGTCGATGGAGCCGACGATCTCGCCGGTCCGCGTGATCGAGGAGTCCCCCTCGATCGCGGCGATCCCGAAGTCCGTGAGCAGCACCCGGCCGTCCTTGGCCAGCAGCACGTTGCCCGGCTTCACGTCCCGGTGCAGTACGCCGACCGCGTGCGCGGCGCGCAGCGCGCCCAGCACGTGCAGGCCGATCCGGGCCGCCTCGCGGGGCTCGATCCGCCCGGCCGCCTTGGCCGCCTCCGCGAGGGAGGGGCCGTCGATGTACTCCATGACGATCCACGGCCGGTCGTCGTGCTCCAGCACGTCGTGCACGGTCACCACCGCCGGATGCTGGATCCGGGCCGCGGCCCGCGCCTCCTTCTGCGTCCGGGCGTGCATGACGTCCCGGTCGGCCTGGGAGACGTACAGACCCGCCGTCAGTTCCTTGACCGCGACGGTCCTGTGGAGCAGCTCGTCATGCGCGCGCCACACCTTGCCCATGCCGCCCCGGCCGATCGGCTCGACGAGCCGGTACCGGCCCGCCAGCACGGCGCCCCCACCTGTCTGCTGTTCCACGAAATCCCGCCGCTCTCTGCACTTACGGCCAGATTACGGAGCTCACGGGGGCTGCCGGAACCGCCCGGCCGCCGAAAGGCGGCACTGTGACGCAATCGCCGTACTGATCCGTCGTCAGTATCCGCTCAACCGCCCGACTTGTAACTCGTCGTGGCTTTCTCGAAGACCTCGGTGACCTTGGACTGCTCGTCCTCCGGGCCGGTGACAAGGACGACGTGGTAGCTGCCGCCCAGCGCGACGACGAAATTGCGGGCGTAGACGTTGCGACCGGTCCCGTCGATCCACGTGTAGCGGCCCGTGGCCCGAAGCTGCTGGCCCACCTTCGTGGTCTTGACGTCCCCGACGGTCGACCAGGTGGAGGTGCGGTACGGGGTCAGCTCCGGTTCCTTGTCCTTCTGGTACGCCGCCGGGTCCGGGTTGCCCTGGACCTTGTCCCGGCCGGGGACCACGGTCAGCACGAACGCCCCGTCCGTGTACCGCACCTGGCCGGCCTCGTTGATCCCGCGCCGCTCCCAGCCGTTGGGCACGGCGATCTCGAAGTGCTCCGGGTCCTGCTGGGTGGTGTAACCGGGAGGGGCGGAAGCGGGGGCGGCCGGCGGCTCGGCGGGCGCGGTCGTCTGCGGCGCGGGCCTGGACTCGGGCGTGCCGGTGGGAACCTGCGAGGGACTCGGCTTCGACTGCGGCTGGCCGCTGCTCCCCCGGGCGTCGCCCTGTTGCTCCGGGGTACCGGAGCGGGGCATGAACAGCATCGCGTACGCCACCGCCCCGGCCAGCAGCACCAGGATGCCGACGAGCAGGGTCCGGCCGAGGGCGCGCGGCTTGCGGGGGGCCGCGGGATTGCGGTGCCGCCCGTGGACCTCGCCGCGGCGGCGCACGACGGGCAGCCGCGCGGGATCCGCCGCCGGCATGGGGAGCACCCCGAAGCCGGCTTCCGGCTCGGGGGCCGACCGTACGAGCGAACGCAGCCAGCCGCGGAGCTCCTCGAAGTCGGGCCGCTCGGTCGGGTCCTGACGCAGCAGCGACTCCACGACCGGGCGGAGCGCCCCGCACTCCTCCGCGAAGGCGGGCGGTTCGGCGCAGACCAGCTCGACGAGCTCGGCGACGCTGTCCTCGGGGTACGGGGCGTGCCCCTGCACCGCGCGGTACAGCAGCGCGCCGAGCGCCCACAGATCGGTGGCGGGCCCGACGGGGGGTGCCAGCTGCCAGTGCCCGAGGACGGGGCCGGCCTGCTCGGGTGCCCACCGCTCGGTGACGGCGCCGACGACGGCCATGCGCGTCTGGCGCGCCCGCTCGGCGTCCAGACCGGTCCGGGGCCCGGCCCAGCCGCCCGTGGCCGGGGCGGGTCCCGGACCGGCGGGCTGCGGCCCGTCGGCGGGAGCCGACGCGGGGGTCGGCCGGTCAGGGGCCTCCGCCTGGCGGTAGCCCTGGGGCAGGGCGAGCCGGGCGGGCAGCGCGGGCGCCGCCGGGGATTCGGCCCGGCTCCACGCCGCCGGGGCGGGCCCGGGCTGTGCCGCGGGTCCGGCCTGCTGCCCTCCCGGGGCCTGCCGGTCGTCCGGCTCCGGCGACTCCTGCGGCTCCGGCGGGTCCGGCACCTGCGGGGCCGGCAGCGCCTGGTGGTTGCGGGGGGTCGCGCCGTGCCAGGGGGCGGAGGAGGTCTCCGGGCCGCCGTACGGGTACGAGTATCCCTGCGGCAGGGTCGACCCCTGCGGCCTCTGGTCCGGGACGACGATGGGACCGGTCGGGCGCTGCTCGCCGACCTTGGCGGCGGCCGCCCGAGCCCCGGCCCGGTAGGCGGCGATGGCTCCGGCCCGCGCGGCGGCCTGGAGTTCGGGGCGGTCCTGGGGACGGCCCGGGGTGATGTGATCGGTGTACCGGGGCCCGGTGTCGTACCCGGGAGCCACGAGCGGGGCGTACCCGGCCGAGATGTCCGGGGCGGGTTCCGGC
>NZ_JARAYQ010000094.1:0-28567 GCF_033794505.1 Streptomyces sp. MB09-01
AATTGTCTCCGTTTTGATCAGCCCGGTTAACCAGCCCGCACCACGTTAGCATATCACGAGAGCATCCTGGGCGCACTACACGTTCTCCGGAGTCAAGCAAGCCGGGTACATCAGCGGACACAAAAACGAGGTCCTCCGGGTCGCAGTCGCAGACAAGAGCACGCCGGCGAAGGTGGTCCGGTCCTAGCCGACTACCTTCGCCTTCTTGCCCTTGTCGGTGACGGCGAACCAGAGGCCCTTGTTGTTGTGTCCGCTGATGTCCCCGGGTTCCTTGTCGCCGGTGAACGTGTAGACCGGCCAGCAGTCGATCGTCAATTGCTCACTGCCGTCGGGCCGCTTCACCGTGCCGATCAATTCGGCGGCAATTCCCTTCACATTCGCCTTGTCGACCGGCGCGGCGGGCTTCCAGGTGTCCGTGCAGGCGTCCACGCAACCGATTTTCATGGGCCAGGCGCTGTCCTTGTCGAACCGGTAGAGCGTCCGGCCCTCCGCGTCCGAGAGGATGGGGCCGAGTTGGGCATTCTGGTTCACGGCGAGTTCGGTCAGCTGCTGGGCTGCGCCGTCCTTCCCGGTCTTGTCCGCCCCGCCCTTGTCCGCGCCGCCCTTGGCCGGAGCGGCCGGCTTCCCGTCGGGTCCCAGCACGTGCCAGGTTCCGCCGACGCCCTCGCCGAGCGTGTCGCCCGCCTTGGTGTCCTTCGCGTAGCGGTACACGGGCCATCCCGCGAGCGTGAGCTGCCGGGTGCCGTCGGCCCGTGCGACCGAACCGAGGAGGCTCTTGTCGATGCCCTCACCTGCTGTGGCGTCGTCCGCGGCCACGGCGGGCCAGGCCGTGGCGCAGTCCCCCTCGCAGTTGGACTTGGGGGGCTTGGGCGTGTCCTTGTCGAACCGGTAGAGGGTGAAGCCCTCGCTGTCGGTGACCCCCGCGCCGAGCTCCGCGATGTCCTGCACCTTCAGCTGCCCGGCCGGGCCGCTCTTGCCGGCCGCGCCCGGGTCGGCCCCGGATCCGCTTCCGTAGACGTCGTCGTAGCCGTTCCCGACCTGTTTGCTGTCGCCCACCGGCTGGACCGAGCTCCCCTTTCCCGAGTAATTGTCCCCGGTGCCGCAAGCGGCCGTCATCAGCAGTACCGCGACCGCCGACCCGGCGAATATCTCCCGACGCATCCTCTTCACGATTTCTCCTTCAGGTTCGGTTCCGCGTTTTCTTGCCCCCGGTAATTGATACGGGGCTCCGGGCGGTGGAAGCGGAATTCCCTGGGAATTTGTCAGATCGCGCCAAGATTGAACCCGGCGCAATGGTTCAGTCCTGGATGCGCAGGGCGAGGGCCGGGCAGCGCCGCACCGCGCGCAGCGCCTTCGGCCGCAGCCGTCCCGGCACCGGCATGGACGCCTGCGCCGGGAAGCCGTCCGCGTCGAGCCGCACGACGTCGGGCACGATGTCCACGCACAGCCCGTGCCCCTTGCACAGGGTCCAGTCCACGACCAGCCGCTCCGGACTCTCGTCCTGCGGCAACGGCAGCGCTCCCAGCACCCGTCGGCCGCACCCGCTGCCGAGGGCGTGGTCCCTGAACTCGTCCGGGAACACGCTGAGCGCCGAAGCCACGAAGCGCGAGGTGCCGTCGGGATGACTGCAGGCGCCGCGGCCCAGGACCGCCTTGAGCCGCGCCTGCACCGTTTCGAGGGCGGCGGCGCCCCCTCCCCGGATCGCGTCCTCCAGTACGTCGGCCAGTGCGGGCAGCCCCCGTACGCAGGGGCCGCACTGGCCGGCCGACTCCTTCGCCATCCAGCGGGTCACCCGTGCCACCTCGCCGGCCGGGCAGGTGTCCTCGGGCAGCGGCAGGACGGCCCCCGCCCCCAGCCGCGCGCCGAGCGAGTCGAGGGACTGCCGGGACACCTCCGCGGCGCGGGCGGACCCGGGGTCCAGCCATTTGCCGTGGTAGCCGCCGACCAGGACGCCCTGGCCGGGATCGGTGCCGCACAGTTCCAGGATGTACGACAGCGCGGCCCCGGTGGGTGTCTCGACGACGGTGGAACCGGCGACGGTCAGCAGGACGGTGCCCGGCTCGGCCGGCAGGCCGGCCGTACGGTAGTCCAGGGCGCCGAGCCGTGCGGCGACGGCGAGTTGGGCGAAGGTCTCGGTGTTGGACAGCAGGGTGGGGACGCCGTTCAGACCTCGCTCGCTGGTCCGCACCTTCTGGCCGGACGGTAGGGTCTCACCCCCGTTCAAGCCGTTGATGTGAGCGGTCCCCTCTCCGGTGACGAAGCGTTCGGGGAGCAGCGCCACGCGGACCCGGCGTCCGGCCGGGCCGCGTTCTGCGACGGCGGCCCGTACCGACTGCTCCACGTCCGTCCTCGTGACCCCGACGACGACGTCCTCGGCGGAGATCGCGGCCGCCGCCAGCAGGGCTCCGTCGAGCACCAGGTGCGGGGCGTGCAGCAGCAGTGCGGTGTCCTTGAGGCAACTCGGCTCGCCCTCACTGCCGTTGACGACGACGGCGGTCTGCCCTTCGCGCCCCCGGGCGGACCGCATGACCGCGCGCAGTTTCCGGGAGAAGGGGAACCCCGCCCCGCCGCGGCCCCGCAGGTCGATGTTGTCGGCGAGGTCGACCAGCTCGTCCGGCCGGTACCGGGGCAGCGAGCCGTGCGTGGTCAGATGGGCGACGCGGTCGAGCCGGGGGGCCTGGTCGAGCCCGGCCAGCAGCCTGGGGGCGCCCACGCAGCCCAGGCTGGGTCGCGGTTCGCCGGTCACAGCCGCTGCTCCCGGGTGGCGAACTGCTCTTCCACCGTGCCGCGGTCGCCGCCGGCCCGGCTCCGCGCGTACACGGCGGTACGCGGCGGGTCGTCGGGCCGGGGCGGCGCCGACGGCTGGTCGAACGGGATCGGTCGCGTGCCCCGCCTCGGCCGGGGCACGGACGCCAGCACAACGGACGGCTGTGCCACCGCCTGCGGCGTGGGCGGCCGGGACGTCACGTCACCCATGCGGGACTTGAGACGGAAGGCGAGCACTCCGGCGACGCCGGCCAGGCACAGCGCGTAGGCCGCCGTGACCCAGACGTCGGCGGACCGGCCCGCCTTCAGCCCGTGCACCAGGGACGCGCCCCACGCCGGATAGGCCCCGAAGTGCAGGGCCCTCCACCACAGGGAGCGGCCCTTGGTGGCGAAGGCGCTGCGCACCGCACCGGAGACAGCCACGGCGAGGAAGAGGTATCCGGCCAGCGTGCCGAGGCCGATCAGGACCGGCTGGCCGGCGTCCGTGAACGGCACCGCCGCCGAAGCCGCGGTCGTCCGCTGTTCCGCGATCTTGACCCAGATGTGGAGGGCCAGGAAGCCCAGTCCCGCCACCGCGAGGCCGCGGTGCACGCCCTGGGCGAGCAGCCGGTGGCCGGACCCCAGCAGGAGCCGGTCGCTGGCCACCAGCCCCCACAGGACGGTGGAGGTGAGCGAGACGAGCGAGAGCACGCCCGCCCCGTAGTCGAGGAAGTCCCACACATCGCTCAGGGCGCCCGCGCGGGCGGCCACGGCGAAGGAGACGATGGCCGCGCCGGTGGCGCAGATCACGCCGGGGCGCAGCCTGCCGGCGGTGGGAAGGAGGGAAGGCCGCCGAACGGCCCGCCGGCCGGCGGCCGGTGCCGCTGCTGCTGCCGCGTGACGGCTTCTGCGGCGGGCTCGGTGTGAGCGGGGCATGTGAGGCTGGGGCAGGGGCATCCAGTTCTCCTGTGCGCCTGGGCTCCGAGCGCTCCACCTGGCGCTCGGGCACCCGGGGGTCGTTGTGTCCTCTGTGCCCGGCAGCGCTGTGAAACTCCGCGCCGGCCGAGGGAACTTGGGGCCGGAGTGCAGCAGCATCGTGGAGCTGCACACCAGCTCCACAGGATTTATCGAAACGTGATAATTTCTCGCACCGCGTCTCCGACGCATCGAACAACACCGGAAGATTCCCCTCCAGCGGAGGTTGCGACTGGCCACCGCGCCGCCTGTCACCTACGCGTCCCCGACGGCAAAATTACCGCAAAATCATGGGGCCGTAAGTGGCCGGACCTCTCCAGGAGGGAGTACGAGGGCCGCAACTCCCGTGCCAGACAACGTTGTTGGCGCGGGGGGCAACCTCGGCGGGCTTGTCGCTCTTCCCCGGACAAGCCTCACCCCGGCACGAACGAGGAAACGATGTGCGAACTTCTGAACCGCATCTGGTCCCGCCCGCGTGGCGAGTGGACCCGCGTCCTGCGCAAAGAACTGCCCGCGCTGGCCGCCGAGATAGTGGAGGAGCTTCTGCATGGAATTCCGGAATTTTCCGCCCTTATCGATGACAACGATGCCATCGATGACGAGTTGCTCAGGCAGTGCGTGGAAGAGGCTCTTCTCACCGCGCTCGGCTACCAGGAGCAAACCCGGGAACAGACACCGGACAAGTACGAGGACCAGGACCGGGACGAGGACCCGGACGAGGGCCCGGACGAGAGTGAGGACGACATCGCGGACACGGACACCGGCGAAGTCGCGGCCGGCACCAGGCCCGAGACCAGGGCTGAGACCAAGGCCCGGATCAAGGCCGGAATCACGGTCGAGAGGAACGACGAGTGCGAGGTTACACACGAGGGCCGGTACGAGGGTGTTCGTGAGGGCGTCCGACCCGATGCCCGCGAGAGCGTCGGCGGCGGCGACCGTGCACGTGAGGACCTCTTCAAGGCGCTCACCGATGACCGGGCGGCTTCCGAGAGTTCCCTCGTCGAGCTCGCCGAGGCGGCCGGCTGGCCCCTCCCCCCGGCCGTACGCGCCATCGTGCCGGCCACGCCCGGCGAGGCCCAGCAGCTCGCCTCCGTACTGCCTGAGGCCCTCGCCGGCGCGTTCGCAGGCCGGCCGTGCCTGCTGGTCCCCAGCCCCGACCCCGACAGCCGCGCCCCCCTGGACCAGCTGCTGCGCGGCCGGTTCGCGGCCGTCGGCCACGCGGTCCCGCTCCGGGACACGGCCTCCTCGCTGCGCTGGGCGCTGCGCCTGTTCGGCCTGACGCCCGCCCGCCCGGGCCTGGAGCTGCGGGCCGTGTTCGTGGACGACCACCTCTCGACCCTGCTGCTGCTCCAGGACGAACCGCTCGCCCACGCGCTGGCCGCCCGGTGGCTGCGGCCGCTGGCCGACCTGACCCCGCGCCAGAGCGAGCGCCTGGAGGTGACCCTGCTCGCCTGGCTGGAGGGCGGCGGCGCCCCCGAGGCCGCCAAAGCCCTGAGCGTGCACCCGCAGACCGTGCGCTACCGGATGCGCCAGCTGGAGAAGCTCTTCGGCACCGGCCTGCGCGACCCCCGTACCCGCTTCGAACTGGAGATGGCCCTGCGCAGCCGCCGGCTGATGGCGCAGGTGCGGCGTCAGCACTCGCGCGTGAGCCGCAGGGCGGCGCGCGTGATCACCGCGGACTTCACCCCCGTCGTCGTCGGGCGCATGGCCCGCGTCAACGGCCTCTGAACGGCCACTGCACCGCAAGAGCCCGGCCCGGCCCCGTCGTCACGGGGCCGGGCCGGGCTCTTGCGTGCGGTGTTGGCCCGAAGTCGGCTCCGGGCCAACACCTTTCCCGGGCCGGGCGCGGTGGTGGGGGGAGGGCGCGCCCGGCCCGGGAGCAAAGGGGTCCGCACCGGCCCGGATCGCGAGGAACCGGACCGGTGCGGACCAGGGTGGTCAGCGGCAGTTGCGCCCGTCGTTGATGCAGCTCACGGCCTTGTTCATCAGGCCGTTCGACATCACGTTGATGAAGTCGTCGTGGTCGGTCACCGGCTTGTGCAACTGCTCGGGGAAGCTGTCCACGGCGAAGCGGGCACCCGGCGCCACCCCGTACGTGAGTCGCATCACGAGCTGCGGAATGGCCTTGAAGCCCTTCTGGCAGCGGCCGTTCTTGTCCGGGAAGGCCACGTGCGTGCGGTGGTTGGCGCTGTCGATGTTCTTGCCGTCCCAGCAGCTCTGGAAGGTGAAGGAGCGCACCACGTCGCTGCCCTTGGGGCAGACCGGGTACTTGTCCTTCAGCTGGCGGTTCTCGAATCCGGTGCAGCTCCACGAGGCGTTGGCGTTGGCATTGCCGTTGGTGAAGGCCTTGGCGTCACCGGTGATGATGCGAAGGAAACGGGGCATCGCGGTGACCTTGTCGACGGGACTGCCCTTGAAGGTGATCGACACCTGCTTCGGCTGGAGGATGGTGCCCACGTTGGCGTCCTGGCCTCCGCCGGGAGCCTTGGCGTCCTTCTCCGCCTTGCCGTCGCGCAGCCGCAGCACGGGCCAGTAGTAGCTCGACTGGTCACCGTTCCCGCAGGTGGTGCCGGAGGCGGCGAGGCTGTCGTTGGTGGAGAAGGCGTCGGTGGTCTTGTTGCCCACGTAGTCGTGCATGTGGTGGGCGCCGTTGGAGACACCGGGGGCGACGATCACGTTGTCGGGGTTGAAGTGGCCGTTCTCGTTGCGGCCGCACTGCGAGCTGAAGGATCCCTTGGAGGCGTTCCCCGCGTTGGCGGGGGTGCGTACGTTCGGCTTGATCTTGGTGATGCTGACGAAGTCGCTCCGCGCGGGACCGCCCTTCTGTCCGGCGCCGCTCTTGGCAGCGGCGTTCTGCTCGCCGCCCCCGCCCGCCAGGGCGTCGTCCGCGGCGGGTGCCTTCTTCATGGTGCATCCGCTCAACGACTTTATTTCGGCCGGGGGTTGGCCGGTACGGCCGATCGCGTCGGCCATGCCGTTGATGGTTGCGTCCCGCTGTTCCTTGAGCTCACCGAGGAGGGCGTCGCCCTTCGCCTCGCCGGCGGCGAGGCGCCGGTAGGCATCGGCCACCTGGTCGTCCAGCTTGGCGAGGCCCGCGTCCACCTCGGCCTTGGCCTGGTCGGGCACGGCGGTGATCTTCTCCCCGACGTCGGGGCAGTCGATGGTCGCCGTCAGTTGCCCCGCACGGCCGCCCTCCTGCCCCGCGGACGCGTTTCCGGCGACGATGGCGACCCCGCCACCGCCCAGCACGAGGGCGGAGACCACGGCCAGGAGCTTGTTCGACAACCGGGGGCGTTTGTGGCCCTTTTGACTCATGCGATCACTTCACTTCGTCGGTGGGACATTGTCGGAGAGCGAGTCGAAGTCGACCAGTCCGCTGTCTTCGAGGACCGTGATGTGGTCCAGGACCGTGGTGTTGGCGGACGTGGCGAGGGCTCGCACCATGGAGTTGCGGGTCTGCGCCCGGATCACGGCCACCAGTCCGAAGACCTTTCCGTGCGCGCGGCGCAACAGTTTGATGAACAGTCGTTCGTATTCATCCCCTTTGGCGCGGGTCATCTGGGCCAGCCATTCCTGCTGCTGCGCGGAGGGCTGGTTGGGCAGATCGACGCCGAGGGCCTGGCCGACCTGGATGACTTCCCGGTCCAGCTTGGTGTGGCCGTCGACGAGGTGGTCCCCGGCCGTGCGGATAGGGGGGCGCGTCCCGCGCTGCTGGGCCTGCCGTCCTGCGGGCAGCTCCCACAGCCCGGCGAGCCGAACCTTGCGGATGAAATCCCGGTCCGCGGCCGTCAGCGGCCCGTACGCCGTGCTCATCGTTCCGAGGCCGTCGTCCTCGCCCGCGGGAGCCGCGGCGGCGGCCGAGGCGCTACTGCCGAACCGGTCCACGGGTATCAGCAGTGCGATCAGGGTGAGCGCAAGTGCGGTGATGACGACACCGCTTCCGATCGTGTATCTCGTGGCCACCGACAAGCTGCTGAAAGGTCTCCGCCGCAATGACAGCACTGTGCCTCCTCGCTCCATGGGCCGGGAAGGTGGCGGGGCAGGAGGGTCCGCACGAGCCGTGCGGTGCACACCCGCATTCCCGGGGTGTCACGGGACGCTAGTGCCAGGCGTGGCGTCACTGCGGGAGGACATCACCATCGGACAAACATCCCGGCGGTCCCGCGAAAGGCTGCTATCTTGCCGCGGCGCCAACCGGGGGCCGGGCTGGGGGACTTCCCGCTCGTTCCCGTAGTAGGCCAGGGTCCCGGCGGGGGGCGCAAGGCCGAGTCCCGGCCGCGGCGGCAACCGGCCCGTTCAGCCCGGCCGGGTACGAGGCGGGCTTGCCGCATCGCGCATCGCGCGGTTTAATAAATGAACGAGCATTTATTAACGAAGGGCGGCGGTGGTGGGACGTCCCCGCGGGGTCGAGGATGCGGTGATCCTGCGCGCCGCGGCGCAGGTCATGGGCCGGGTCGGGCCGGCCGGGCTCACGCTGGCCGCCGTGGCGCGCGAGGTCGGGCTGGTGCCCGGCACCCTCGTGCAGCGGTTCGGGTCCAAGCGAGGTCTGCTGCTGGCCCTCGCCGGGCAGTCCGCGAAGGACGCGGGCGAACGGGCCGGCCGCGCGCGCCAGGCGCACGCCTCGGCGCTCGGGGCCCTGGCGGCGCTCACGGTGGAATCGGTGGCCGGGATGGACACGCCGGAGACCTTCGCCCACCATCTGGCGTTCCTGTGCACGGACCTTGCCGATCCGCAGCTCTACGAACACGCCCTGGCCGTTCACCGGGCCCAGGGGCGGGCGGTCGAGGCGCTGCTGGCGGAGGCGGCGGGCGCGGGCGAGCTCCGCGCCGGAACGGACGTCGCGGCCCTGGCTCGCACCGTCCAGGCGATCACCGCCGGAGCGGGCCTGACCTGGGCGCTCGAACGCCACGGCACCCTCGAACAGCGGCTCCGGCAGGAGCTCGACACCGTACTGCTCCCGCACGTCGTGCCCCGGCACGGCCGAGACCTGGAGGAATCACGATGACCGACACGCGCCCGCTGGAGGGCCGGGTGGCCCTCGTCGCAGGCGGCACCCGGGGAGGCGGCCGGGGCATCGCCGTCGAGCTCGGAGCCGCCGGCGCCACGGTGTACGTCACCGGCCGCAGCAGCAGCACGGCCGGGCGCTCCGACCTGGACCGCCCGGAGACGATCGAGGCGACGGCCGAGAAGGTCACCGCCGCGGGCGGCACCGGCATCGCCGTCCGCGTCGACCACAGCCGTCCCGACGAGGTGCGGGCCCTCGCCGAGAGGATCGCGGACGAGCAGGAGGGCCGTCTCGACGTCCTGGTCAACTCCGTATGGGGCGGAGATCCGCTGACCGACTGGGAGAACCCGCTGTGGGAGCAGGACCTGGAGGCCGGTCTCCGGCTGCTGCGCCAGGCGGTGGAGACGCACGTCATCACCAGCCGGTTCGTGCTCCCGCTGCTGGTCGCCCGCAAGAGCGGCCTGGTCGTGGAGGTCACCGACGGCAACACAGCCCGCTACCGCGGCTCGTTCTTCTACGACCTGGCGAAGTCTTCCGTGATCCGTCTCGCCGTCGCGCAAGCGGCCGAGCTCAAGCCGCACGGCGTCGCGGCCGTGGCCGTCACACCCGGATTCCTGCGCTCGGAAGCCCTGCTGGAACACTTCGGCGTCACCGAGGACAACTGGCGCGACGGCGCCGCCCAGGATCCGAACTTCGCGCATTCCGAGACCCCCGCCTATCTCGGCCGGGCGGTCGCCGCGCTGGCCGCCGACCCCGACGTCATGGCCAAGACCGGGCGGGCCCTGGCCACGTGGGGCCTGTACCAGGAGTACGGCTTCACCGACGCCGACGGCACGCAGCCGGACTTCGCCGCGCACTGGGCCCGGAACCTGGAAGAGGAGTACGGGCCCCTGGGCGACCCGCTCTGACGGCCGGGCGGGGCCGGGGGCGCTCGCACCGGCAGGGGCCAGCCGGGCGGGTGGTTCCGGGCGGCGGATGCGAGGGGGTCCGTGCGCGCCGGCCCGAGGGGCCCTACGGTCGGTCCCGAGCGGTTCCCTCCGGACCGTGACGCGTCCAGGCAAGAGGTCGAACCTTCATGAGTCTCAGCATCCGCAACCAGATCGCCGGCACCGTCACCGCCGTCACCGTCGGCGAGGCCATGGCGACGGTCAAGGTCCGTCTGGACGGGGGGCAGGAGATCACCGCGGCCATCACCGCCGCCGCCGTCAAGGACCTCGGCATCACCTCCGGCTCCGGCGTGAAGGCGCTCGTCAAGGCCACCGAAGTCGCCCTGGCCACCGACCCGGTCGAGAACATCTCCATCCGCAACCAGCTCACCGGCACCGTCTCCGACGTGGCCACCGGCCCGGCCATGGCCGCCGTGAAGGTGAACGTGAGCGGAGGCCACCTCACCGCGGCCGTCACCGCCGACGCGATCGATGCGCTCGGTCTGTCCGCCGGCTCGCCGGTCGTCGCGCTGATCAAGTCGACCGAGATCTCCCTCGCCACCGTCTGATGCCCGGTCAGGGGCCGGGCCGGCGGCCAGGACAGAGGCCCGGCACCGCCAGCGCGCCGAACCACACGTGCGTGACGGCGCTGACGTAGCGCGCCCCGCACCGGTCCGAGGGGACCACCGGCTGCGCGCCCGCCCCGTCGAGCTCCTCCCCGTCGAGGCGGGTGGCCAGCAGCACCGGGCTGTCGCCGAAGTCCTCGTCGCGTTCGGCCCAGGCGAGGACGGCGTGGTGCCCGCTGCCAGACCACGCCCCGGGTCGCCGGCAGCTCCGTGAAACGCACCCCCGCGGCGTCCCGCAGCGTTCGTGAAGGCGGGGGCCACCGGATTGAAGGGGCTCTCGCTCATCGACTTGGCGCCCAGCGGGCCGATCGCGTCCGAAGTCTCCATGAAGTGCACCTCGGTGCGCGGGACACGGGAGCCCAGGAGGAGGCGCTCGCGGCGGCCGGGCTGCCCCCGGGCGGTCCGTAGCGGGTGCTGGCGGCGACCTCGGGCGACGCCCTGGCCGAGCGGCTGCGCCACCTGGACAACGCCGCGTGGTCGGTGGGGCGTTCGGTGGCGGTGCTGCATGGGGACCCGGCCGCCGCGGGCGACGCGGCGGGGCCGCTCCGGGCGGTGTGGCCGCTGCTGCAGAAGTGCGGGGGCCGCAGGCGGACCTCCGGCTGGGCGTGGGGGCCAAGGCCGCGGGAGCGGAGGGGCTGCGCGCCTCGCTCAGCCAGGCCCGGTTCGCGCCGACGGCGGCGGACGAGAGCGTCCCGGTGCGCGAGGTCGAGCGCCTGGACACCCTCGCCGAGCTGATGGCGGGGGTCCCGCCGGAGGTGCGGACGGTGTTCGCCGCCCAGACCCTCGGGGCGCTCGGGGACGGGATGCTGCGGGAGACCCTCGAGGTCTTCCTGGCGAACAACTGCTCCTGGGCGCGCACGGCGGAGGCCCTCCACCTGCACGTGAACACCGTGCACTACCGGATCGAGCGGGTGCAGGTCCTGACGGGCCGCGACCTGCCCCGCCTCGACCACAAGCTGGACCTGTACGCGGCGCTGCGCTGCGGATGACCGGGAGCGGCACGTCGGGGCGCGGGGGCGTCAGATGTCGGTCGCGGGGCGTCAGGCGTGGGCCGGCAGGGCCCGGCTACACCAGGTCGATGTGGACCTCGGTGGACTTCACCCGGGCCGTGACCGTCGCCCCGACCGTGATGCCCAGCTCCTCGACCGACTCCCTGGTCACCAAGGACACCACCCGGTGCGGGCCCGACTGGATCTCGACCTGGGCCGCCACGTCGTCGAGCCGCACGGCGGTGACGATCCCGGCGAAGGAGTTGCGGACGGACGTGGCGACGGTGCCCGACGGCAAGGGAGGCAGCCCGGCGGCCCGGTCCTTGACGAAGGCGGCGAGGACCAGCCCGTCGACGGTCCGGGACCCGTCCGGGCCGCGGCCGGCCGGCAGCCGTCCCGTCTCGGCCCACCGGCGGACGGTCTCGGGGCTCACGCGCAGCAACTGGGCGGCCTGCCCCATGGAATACGACGGCACGCCCGCAGCATAGGCGGTGTCCGCGGCTCGTGCGGGCGGGATGCGGGCGAGGCACCCGGGACGGCGGTCCCGGGTGCCTCGCCGTGCTGTCGCCCGCCGCGGGTCGCTACCGCGCCTGGCGGCACTGGCCGTTCGGGGGCCCGTGCCGACCGTGCCCGTGTGCACCAGCTCCGGCTCGTTGCCCTCGCAGCGCAGCGGGCCGGTGACCCGGTTGTCCTGGAACGCCGGGACGTCCTGCCCGGCCCGCAGGCCGGAGCCGCTGTTGCCGTCGATCTGCACCGGTCCGGTGACGGTGTTGGCCGAGGACTGGAGACCGCCGGTGTTGCCCGCGAGGGAGCAGCGGCCCCTCGGTGAAGTTCGTGGTCGTGACGCTGCCTCCGCTGATCGCGGCGCCTCCGCTGTCCACCTTGCCGTCGTTCTGGCAGCAGCCGACGGTCACGGTCGCGCCGCTGGTGGCGGCGGTGGGGCCGCTGAGGAGCCGGGCGGGCCAGGTCGTGGGCCGCCGCGTGCTGACGGCATGCGGATTGCGCCTGCGGAATGTATCAGTCAGATAAGTCTGCGAGTAAGGCGGATTCAGTGAATTCGCCTAGCAGATGCGGTACTCGACAGCAGGGCGTTCCGGGACGTGCGCGACCCCCTGGGCCGTGGAGCGGGGGCATGCCGGCTCGGCGCGCGGAGGTGGCGACGTCGGTGAGATCGCAGGAGAGCAAGAGGGCGCCGCGAGGGCGCGAGGGCGCGAGGGCAAAGAAAAAGGCAAGGAGGTAGAACCGCTCCTTGCCACTCTCAACTTATAGCGCACCGGGGGGCTTGCGGCAAGGCCCCGGCCGTGAGGCAGACTTCGCGGACCGAGCTCCGACCTGCAGAAACGGGAGATCCACCACGTGTGTGTGCTGTTGTCGAGTTATCCGTCGCGCGACCTCGGATCGGAGCTGATGCCGTGAACTCCCTTACCACCACCAGTGCGTTCGACCTTCCCGAGCGCCTTGCCGCCAAGGCCGACGCGGCACTGATCGACCGCGACGAGCAGCACTTCGCGGCCATTTCGGAGAGCCTCGCGCAGTCGATCGCCGAACTGTCCGACCGCCTGGAGGCCGCGCGCAAGGCGCCCGGCGGCATCGGCCGCGAGGCGATGGACCGGGACGCGGAGATTCACCGCCTGACCAGCCGTCTGCGCACCCTGCGCCGCTTCGGCCTGGACCTGTGTCTGGGGCACGTCGTCAGCGCGGACGACGCCGAGCCCGTGTACATCGGACGCCTCGGCCTCACCGACAGCACGGGGCGCCGCCTCCTGGTCGACTGGCGTTCCCCCGCGGCCGAGCCCTTCTTCGCGGCGACCCACGCCACCCCGATGGGTCTGGCGAGCCGTCGCAGGTACCGCTGGAACCGCGGCCGGATCAGCGACTACTGGGACGAGGTGTTCACCGCCGACGGGCTCGAAGGGCACGCCGCGCTCGACGACCAGTCCGCCTTCATCGCCAGCCTGGGCACCAACCGGTCGGCACGGATGCGCGACGTGCTCGCCACCATCCAGGCCGACCAGGACGCCGTCATCCGGGCGGGGTCCCGCGGCGCCCTCGTCGTCGACGGCGGTCCCGGCACCGGCAAGACCGTCGTCGCCCTGCACCGGGCCGCACACCTCGTCTACTCCGACCCCCGCCTCGGCCACCGTCGGGGCGGCGTGCTGTTCGTCGGTCCGCACGAGCCCTACCTGGCCTACGTCGCAGACGTCCTGCCCAGCCTCGGCGAGGAGGGTGTACAGACGTGCACCCTGCGGGACCTCGTCACCGAGGGAGCCGGAGCTGCAGTGGAGACCGACGAGGGCGTGGCCCGGCTGAAGGCGTCCGCCGACCTGGTGAAGGCGGTCGAAGCCGCCGTCCGCATCTACGAGGAGCCGCCGACCGAGGGGATGGAGGTCGAGACCCCCTGGTCCGACCTCTGGCTGAGCGCCGACGACTGGGCGGTGGCGTTCGACGCGGTGGAATCCGGTACCCCGCACAACGAGGCGCACGACCAGATCAGGGAGGAGCTCGCCACGATCCTGATGGACAAGGACGACAGCGACGCCCCGCCCCACCTGCTGAGGAGGGCGCTGCTGCAGGACCGGCAGCTGCTCAAGGCCCTCCACCGGGCGTGGCCGATGATCGAGGCGACCGACCTCGTCGCGGACCTGTGGTCGGTGCCCGCCTACCTGCGCAAGTGCGCTCCCTGGCTCGGCCCCGACGAGGTGCGCGCGCTGCAGCGCGCGGACGCCCAGGCCTGGACGGTGGCCGACCTGCCGCTCCTGGACGCGGCCCGGCAGCGGCTCGGCGACGCGGAGGCCTCCGTACGCAAACGCCGGCACGACGCGGCCGTCGCCGCCGAACGGGCGCGCCGGTCCGATGCCATCGACAGCCTGCTGCAGAACGTCGTGCTCGACGAGAGCGAAGGCGCGGTGGGGATGCTGCACGGAGCGGACCTGCAGGACACCCTGGTCGACGAGAGCGCACTGCCCCGCACCGAACCGGACCTGCTCGCGGGCCCGTTCGCGCACATCGTGGTGGACGAGGCCCAGGAACTGACCGACGCGGAGTGGCAGATGCTGCTGCTGCGCTGCCCGTCCCGCAGCTTCACCATCGTCGGCGACCGCGCCCAGGCCCGGCAGGGGTTCACGGAGTCGTGGCGGGAACGGCTCGAACGGGTCGGGCTCGACCGGATCGACGTGGCCTCCCTGAGCGTCAACTACCGCACCCCGGAAGAGGTCATGGCGCACGCCGAGCCGGCCATCCGCGCCGTGCTCCCGGACGCCAACGTGCCGACCTCGATCCGCAGCAGCGGCATCCCCGTCGTGCACGGATCCGTCGCGGAGCTGGACTCGGTCCTCGACACCTGGCTCGCCGAGCACGCCGAGGGGGTCGCGTGCGTCATCGCCACCGGGGACGTCGCCGGCGGTAACGGCAGCGGCTCGTTCCGGACCACGTCGCGCGTCCGGACGCTGGCGCCGGAACTGACGAAGGGGCTCGAATTCGATCTGGTCGTCCTGATCGACCCGGACACGTTCGGCGAGGGCGTCGAAGGAGCCGTCAGCCGCTACGTCGCGATGACCCGCGCGACCCAGCGGCTCGTGATCCTCACGAGCTCGTAGCCCGGGGACTCCGAGCCGGGGGTCTCCTGGCCGGGGGCGTTGAGCCGGGGGCCTCCCCGGCCGGGCCCCTCGGCAGGGCCCCTCGGCAGGGTCAGCGGCCGGGCGCCATGTCGTAGGTGACCCACATGGTGCGGGTGGCCACCTGGTCGTACTTCGACCGCGCGCGGTGGTTGTCGTCCGCGGTGATCCAGCGGACCACGCTCCACCCGCGCTCGGCCGCGAGCTCGCGCAGGGCGCCGAGCAGCCGGTCGGCGGCGCCCGATCCGCGGTGTTCGGGCGCCACGAACAGGTCGTCGAGGAAGCATCCGACCGTCGCGGACAGCGGCCGGGCGAACGGGCGGTAGTGGGCCAGGCCGAGGAGGCGGCCCGAGGAGTCCTCGGCGACCAGTGCGCCGACCTCGTGGCCGGGGTCGTTCACCCAGGACCACACGGTGGCGGCCGCTTCCTCGGTCTGCTCCACCTGGTAGAAATCGGCGTAGCCGCGGTAGAGGGCGCGCCACTGGGCGAAGTCCTCGGCCCGTACGGCACGCACGCTGATGTCCGACATGGGGCGGGCTCCCGTGATCGAAGGATTGCGGTGGGGGAGGAGCGCACCCGCTCCTCCTTCGGTGCAGGGAATCGATCATGCGGGAGCCGGGCGGCTGCGGCAGGTGCCGGGGTGGAGCAACGCGGACCTCCGGAGCGCCACCGTGGCGGGGTGGCCCGGAGGGCCCGGGCTGCTAGGCCGTCTGGGCCGGCAGGATCGGGTCAGCCGTGGGGCTGGACGATGTTGACCATCCACGTGATGCCGAAGCGGTCCGTGCACATGCCGAAGACGTCGCCCCACATCTGCTTCTCCAGCGGGACCGTGACCGTGCCGTCGCCGGAGAGCTTGGCCCAGTAACCGCGCAGCTCGTCGGCCTCGTCGCCGCTCACGCTCACCGTGATGTTGTTCCCGGGCTTGATCTCCGACCCCGGCGGGTTGTCGGCGCCCATGAGCGTGAAGCCCTTGTCGGTCTCGAGCATGCTGTGCATGATCATGTCGTCGGAGCCCCCGGCCTCCTTCCCGCTGCCGAAGTCGCCGTACGTGTTCACCGTCAGGGTGCCGCCGAAGACCCCCTTGTAGAACTCCATGGCCTGCCGGGCGTTGCCGTTGAAGCTGATGTACGGGTTGAGGCGAGAAGGCACGGGATTTCCCCTTCACGATGATGCGGAAATTTTGTGCCAGATTAGGTGAATGCCGGCCGGTGGCGCGGCCCGACTCCCCGGCCCGGCGGCTGCTCTGCCGAGAGCCCTATGTGCAAATGGATCCCATTGTCGTACCGGTCGGGTTCTGCGGCCTGCCGCCGCGCAATCACGGTGGCGTCCGCATAATGGGTGGAGGTATCGGCGGGCGGAAGGGGTCGTCTCGTGCCATCGGCTCGGCCGGGGGGCAAGGAGGCTCACGGCCCGTTCTGGTCCGAGCCGGGGACGCTGCTGGAGCACGTGCGCGTGGCCGTCTTCGGCATCGACGACCGCGGCCGCGTCTGCTATTGGGGGCCGGGCGCGGGTGAGCTCTTCGGGTACGAATCCGCCGCCATCCTGTCGAAGCCCGCCGCTCTCCTCTTCGCCGACGAGGTCCGGGGCGAATCCGTCTCCGGTGCCGGGCTGGCGGAGAAGGGCCGGACCCTGGGGTACTGGCGGGGTCAGCTGAAGGCGCGGCACCGTGACGGCACGGCCTTCGACTGCGGCTTCCGGGTCTTCCCCGTCACCGGAGCCGGCAGTCGTCCCGTGGTCATGGGCCTGGCGAGCCGCAGCGACGAGCTCGACCGGGTCAAGACCAACCTCGCCTTCCTCGACGCCCTCTTCGAGACCTGCCCGATCGGCCTGGTCATGCTCGACCCGGACCTCCGGTACATCCACCTCAACCAGGTGCTCGCCGACATGGACGGCCTGCCCATCGAAGAGCACCTGGGGCGCCGCATGGACGAGATCATGATCATGTCCGACGGCGGCGAGTACGAGAGCATGCTCCGCGCCGTCGCCCAGGGCGGAGAACCGGTGGTGGGGGCGCTGGTGGGCATGCGCCCGCAGGGACATCCGGACCGCGACCAGGTGCGGTCGGTGAGCTTCTTCCCGCTGAGCGAGGCGGTCGGCTCGCGCCCCGGAGTGGGCGGGCTGATGGTGGACGTGACGGACCGGGAACAGGCCATCCTCGAAGCCACCGCCAGCCGCAGGCGGCTCGCCCTGCTGGACGGGGCCTCCACGCGCATCGGGACCACTCTCGACGTGAACCAAACGGCCCAGGAACTGGTCGACGCGTCGATGCCGGACTTCTGCGACGGCGCCGTCGTCGAGGTCGTGGAGTGGATGGACGAGTCGGAGGACTTCGACCCGGCGCGACCGCTGTTCACCCGCAGGATCGCCTCCGGGACGATCCTCCCCGGCCCGGCGGTCGAGCTCGTCAGCGGGGTGGACAAGGTCCGGTACCCACCCGGCTCCGTCATGCACGACATGCTGGGCACCGGCCGCGCCGTCTCCGCCGTGGTGGACGAGGACTTCCTGGCCCGGACCGTCACCATCGAGTCGCGCGCCCGCCTCTTCGCCGAGAGCGGCGTGGCCGGCGTTCTCGTCGCCCCGCTCATCGCCCGGGGCACCGTGCAGGGCATCGCCATGTTCGGCCGGTCCGCCGGCCGGCCGGCCTTCACCCAGGACGACGTCAACCTCGCCGGTGAGCTCGCCTCGCGCGCCGCGATCTGCCTCGACAACGCCCGCCTGTACTCCCGTGTCCAGGACATCGCCCTCACCCTGCAGCGGGCGCTGCTGCCCACCGCCCTGGCGAGGAGCCCGTACGTGGACGTCGCCCACCGGTACGTCCCCGGCAGCCGGATCACCGAGGTCGGCGGCGACTGGTACGACGTGATCAACCTGCCCGACGGCCGGATCGCGCTCGTGGTGGGTGACGTGATGGGGCACGGGGTGTCGGCGGCCGCCGCCATGGGCCGTCTCCGCATCACCGCCCAGGCCCTGTCGCGGCACGACAGCGAGCCCGACGACCTGCTCACCGAACTCGACGAGTATGCCCAGGAGACGGGCATCGAGCTCGCGACGTGCCTGTACATCGTCTACGACCCGCAGAGCGGACGCGCCCGCATCTCCAGCGCCGGGCACCCCCCGCCCCTGGTGCTCCGCCCGGACGGGACGGTGGAGACCGTCGACGAGGTCCTGGGAGTTCCGCTCGGCGTCGGCGGCTGCCCCTTCCGGGCGACGGAGGTCGAACTGCCCGAGAACGCCACCCTCGTGCTCTACACCGACGGCCTCATCGAAGCGCGCGGCCGGGACATCGAGGCCGGCCTGGATGTGCTCCGCTCCGAACTGGGCCGGGGGCAGGGCTCGTTGGAGGAGCTGGCGGATCACATCCTCGCGAGCCTTCTGTCCGCCCCGCCGAGCGATGACACCGTCCTCGTCCTCGCCCGGGTCCACCGCAGGCCGTGAACGCGGACTACGATCATGTGACGGCAGGAGCGGCCCCCGTCGAGGCGGGAGCCGCCGCAACCCATGGCCGAGGAGACTGCTCTTGTCCGACGAGATCACGCGCTGGTTAGCCGCGAACGCGCTGCCCCTCAGCACTCTTTCCGCCGGCGAACCGTACGAGGACCTCCAGCCGTTGCACGAGGTCCTGAAGGGCGTTCGCGTCGTCGGCCTCGGCGAATCCACGCACGGCACGCGGGAGTTCTTCCAGCTCAAACACCGACTGCTGGAATTCCTGGTCCGCGAGAAGGGGTTCAGGGCGCTGGCGATGGAGGCCAGCGAATCGGCGGCCCTGGCCGTCGACGCCTATGTGCGGGGCGCCCCGGGCGACGCCGTACGACTGGTCTCCCGGCTGGACTTCTGGACGTGGCGGACCCGGGAGGTCCTCGCGATGGTCGAGTGGATGCGGGAACACAACCGCACCGTCCCGGCGGCCGAGCAGGTGCGCTTCGTCGGCATCGACCCGCAGCGCTGTGCGGACTCGGCCGCCGCGGTCGGCGCTTTCCTGGAGGAGGCCGCGCCGGCGACCGCCGAGTCCGTACGGGAGAGCCTGGACGTGCTCGCCGCCTCCCGGCCCGGATCGCGGCCGGACCCGGGGCGACGTCTCCACGAGGAGGCCCGCGAGCTGGCCGGGTTCCTGGAGGAGCACCGCGCGGGCCTCGCCGCCCGCACGAGTCCCGAGGCGGCCGATGACGCGATCCGGCACGCGGGCATCCTCGTCCGCTGCGCCGATCTGATCACCCGGCCCCTGCAGGCGGGCCCCGGCGAGGAGAGCCTGTACGCCGTCCGGGACCGCCACATGGCCGAGGCCGTCCACGCGCTGGTGGACGGCACGGCCGGCCGGGTCGCCGTATGGGCGCACAACGGGCACATCGCGAAGGGCACGTACGGCCCGGACGTACCCGCACTCGGGAGCCTGCTGCGCCGCCGCCACGGCGAGGCCTATTACGCGCTGGGCCTGCTCTTCGGGAAGGGGCAGTTCCGGGCCCGCCGGGGCGGCGACACCACCGGCCCGGCGGTCCGGCACCGGATCGGCGGCGCAGGCCGCTCGGTCGAATCCCGGCTCGCGGCCGCCGTACCGGGCGACTACCTGGTCGACCTGCGGGGCGGGGCGGCGCAGGCGGCACCCGCCGTGCAGCAGTGGCTGAGCGGCCCCGGCCTCCAGCGCAGTTTCGGCGCCAACGTCCCCCGGTTCACCTACCGCTTCCACCTCGCACCGCTCGTACCCGCCGAGGAGTACGACGGGCTCGCCTTCGTGGCGAAGTCGACGTGCTCACGCCCCCTGGCGTGATCTCACCCGTGGCCGACGGACCATCACGCGACCACCCGTCCTCGTACCGCTGCTCCTGGAGGTTCCCCGCATGACCGGCTCGGCCCGTCACCAGTTGTTCTCCTACGGCACTCTGCAGTTCCGCGAGGTCCAGCTCGCGCGGTTCGGCAGGCTGCTCGAAGGGGCGCCCGACGCACTGCCCGGACACCGGATGACCCACATCGCGATCACCGACCCCGAGGTGATCGCGGCCAGCGGAACCGACCGTCATCCCCTGGTGGTCGCCTCGTCCGACGAGAGCGAGGCCGTCGAGGGCACCGTCTTCTCGATCACCGACGAGGAGCTGGCATCGGCGGACGCCTACGAGGTGGACGACTACGCCAGGACCCGGGTCGTCCTGCGCTCGGGCACGAAGGCGTGGGCCTACCTGGCGGCGCCGGCCGCGTCCGGCTGGGCCGCCCCCGTTACGGCGTGACGGCCGGCGGTGAC
Source organism: Streptomyces sp. MB09-01 (assembly GCF_033794505.1). Taxonomy (NCBI): domain Bacteria; kingdom Bacillati; phylum Actinomycetota; class Actinomycetes; order Kitasatosporales; family Streptomycetaceae; genus Streptomyces; species Streptomyces sp. MB09-01. The sequence continues at coordinate 20,111 of NZ_JARAYQ010000094.1, forward strand.
AGCCGGTACGGGTGCGGGTACTGACCGGCAGTGTGAGGGGCTGGGGCCTCTCGGCCGGACAGTGTCAGTGGTGTGCGTCACAGTTGAGGGAAGTGGCAGCAGCACGTACCCCGCGTCCGAGGTGATCTTCCATGAGGTACGCGATCCGGGCCGAAGGCCTGGCGAAGCGGTTCAAGCAGACCCGTGCACTGGCCGGTGTGGACCTTCAGGTGCCGGCCGGTACCGTCCTCGGCCTGCTCGGTCCCAACGGAGCGGGCAAGACGACCGCCGTCCGCATCTTCGCCACCCTCCTGCAGCCGGACGGCGGCCGGGCGGAAGTCGGTGGGTACGACGTCGTGCGGCAGGCGGGCCCGGTCCGCGCGATGATCGGGCTGACCGGCCAGTACGCCGCCGTGGACGAGAACCTGACCGGCACCGAGAACCTGCTGATGATCGGGCGGCTGCTCGGCCTCCCGCGCGGCCCGGCCCGGGCCCGGTCGGCCGAACTGCTCGACCGCTTCCAGCTGAGCGACGCGGCGGGGCGGGCCGCCAAGACGTACTCGGGCGGCATGCGCCGACGCCTCGACCTTGCGGCCAGCCTGGTGGGGCGGCCGCAGATCCTCTTCCTGGACGAGCCGACCACCGGACTCGATCCGCACAGCCGCGGTGAGGTCTGGGACATGCTGCGCACCCTCGTCGCGGAGGGGGTGACGGTCCTGCTGACCACGCAGTACCTGGACGAGGCGGACCGGCTGGCGGACAGCATCGTCGTGATCGACAAGGGCAGGGTGATCGCCAACGGCACCCCCGACGGGCTGAAGGCGCAGGTCGGCGGTCAAGTACTGCAGCTGCGGCCGGCCCACGCCGCCGATCTCGCCACGGCGCACACCCTGCTCACCGAGGAAGCGGGGCCACGGGCCAAGATCGAGGGCGACGAGATCACCGTGCCCGTCAAGGACCCGGAGGTCATGCCGAGCGTGGTGCGCCGGCTGGACCAGGCGGGCATCGCGGTGGCCGAGCTGACCCTGCGGCGCTCCTCCCTCGACGAGGTGTTCATGGTCCTGACCGGCCACCGGGCCGAGCCGGAGCCCGAGGAGGGCGAGGGCGACGACGAGCAGTACGCGACAGCGGGGAGCCTGTCATGACCACCGCCTCCGCCCCCCTGACCGACGCCCTCGGCGGCAGCGGCCGGGTGCGCCCCCTGGCGGCCCTGCGGCAGACCGCGACCCTGGCCTGGCGGAGCCTGGTCTCCGTCAAGCACAACCCGCTCGAGCTCGTCGACTACAGCATTTCGCCGATCATGTTCGTGTTCCTGTTCACCTACGTCTTCGGCGGCCAGATGGCCGGCTCCCCGCAGGAATACCTCCAGTACGCGCTCGCCGGAATCATCGTCCAGAACACGCTCTTCATGAGCATGTACACCGCCATGGCGCTGAACACCGACCTCACCAAGGGCGTCTTCGACCGCCTCCGCAGTCTGCCCATCGCCCGCGGGGCGCCGCTGTTCGGGCGGATCACGGCCGACCTGGCCAAACAGCTCTGGGCGATGCTCCTGATGATCGGCCTCGGCACCCTGCTGGGTTTCGAGGTCACCGGGGGCGCCGCCGGCCTCTTCGTCGGGCTCCTGCTGCTGCTGACCTTCGCCGCCGCCGTCTCGTGGACGGCGGTACTGATCGGGATGCTGGCCGGCGACGCGGAGAAGGTGCAGGTCTTCGCCTTCACGCTGATCTTTCCGATCACCTTCACGAGCAGCGCGTTCGTGCAGGTCGACACGATGCCCGGTTGGCTCCAGGCCTGGGTGAACGTCAACCCCGTCACCTACCTGTCGGACGCCTTCCGCGGCCTGCTGCTCGGCACCCCGGCCGGCCGGTCGATCATGTGGTCCCTGATCTGGGCGGCGGGCATCACGCTGGTCTTCATGCCCCTGGCCATGCGCGCGTACCGTTCGAGGGCCTGAGGCCGGGGCTCAGCTCCGTGCCGGGGCCAGCACCACGAAGTCCGCGTTCGACGGGTCGAGACAGACGGCGAGCCGGCCGACGCCCTCGGCGTCCTCCGGCCCCATCTGCACGCTGCCGCCGTTCTCGGTGACCCCGGCCACAGCGGCGTCGCAGTCGGTGACGGCGAAGACCGGGTGCCAGTACGGCCGTCCGTCCGTCCGGGAGAGCTGCTCCTCGGGCAGCTCCATGAGCCCGCCGTGCATGCGCTCCTCGGGAAGTCCGGCCGGGGTGATGAGGGAGTACGCGCCCCCGCCGCCCGGGAGGGCCGTGTCGCTGAACGTCCAGCCGAAGAGGCCACCGTAGAAGTCCTTGGCGGCTGCGGCATCGCTCGTGTACAGCTCCGTCCAGGACAGCGAGCCCGGCTCGTCCACCAGCTGGACCCCGGAGTCCTTGCCCGGCTGCCACACGGCGAACTGGCCCCCCAGCGGGTCGTCGTACTGCGCCATCCGCCCCCACTCGTCGAGGTCCCTCGGCGGCACCCGCACCGTGCCGCCCGCGCGCTCGACGGCCCGGGTCGTGGCGTCCGCGTCGGCGACGCTGTAGTAGATCATCCAGGCCGAGCGCGCCCCCTCCTCGGTGAGCTTGCCGAGCCCCGCGACGATCTTGCCGTCCTTCCGGAACATCCCGCCTTCCATCTCCTCGCCCTCACCCATGGACTCGTAGTCCCACCCGAGGACGGCGCCGTAGAAGGCCGCGGCGGCGGGGACGTCGGGGGAGCCGAGGTCGATCCAGCAGGGGGAGCCGGGAACGAAGTCGGTGGTGATCATGATCGGTCCTTTTCGCTACTGGAGCTCGGACAGGTCGACCGAGTCGGCGGGGGCGGGCGGCTTGGCCCGCACGGGCTCGTCGAACGCGGAGAACGTGGCCTCCACCCGCTCGCCGGACTCGTCGGTGCCCTGAATCCGCAGGAGGTAGGGCTCGTCCTCGGTGGAGACCTGGTAGGTGCCCGTCCTCTCGTCCTGCCGGCTGTTGACGGTGATGGCCGGACGGCCGTCGACGGTGGTGTGCGAGCCCTTTTCGAGCTGTTCCTTCGCCGGTTTCGAGGTGAACTCCTTCTTGTAGAAGTCGATATCGCAGAATTCGGCGAAATCGCTCAGGAGCGGGCTGCTCGTGGTGCCGTGCAGATAGCGGCCGTTGATCAGCGCGATCGCGTCCTCGGCGGTGCCACCCGGCGCTTGGGCCCGCAGGAGGTCGTCGTCGAGCTTCATCCACACGTCGTCGCCGCGTTTGACGACGTCGGCCGTGCCGGAATCGCCGGGAGGGGTGACGGTGCCGACGCAGTTGCCCCGCGCGTCGAACCGGAGGTCCAGAGCGGTGGTGCCCGACTCGTCGGTCACCTTGGCCGCCATGCGCATGGAAGTGAGCCCGGACATCGCCTCACGGGCGGCTGCCGCGATGGCCGGTGCGCTCGTGTCGGCGATGCCGTTGTCATCGGCCCTGGCGGCGCCCGTGCCCGGGCCCGCGACCATGAAGAGACAGACGGTTCCCACGGCCACAGATCGGGTCGTGGCTGCCCGGGGTGCAGACATCGGGCATCACCTCCCTCTGGCAGCGTAGGTCCGTGCGGCGGCGGACGCAGTCCGGGCGCGGTCCGGCGCAGTCCGGGCGCGTTCCGGCGCGTTCCGGCGCGTTCCGGCGCGGTGCGGCGCGGTCCGGGCAGTCGTCGGCCTCTCGTGCCGCCCGCGCGATTGCTGCAGAGTGGGCGTGCGCGCACACCACTCGACCCAGGGAGTCCCGCTGTGGCCACGACCTCCGAAACACCGGGGACGACGCCCGCCGGCCCGTCCGCCGTCCGGACCGAAAGCGATGGCCCGGTGCGCACGGTGATCCTCAGCCGCCCCGGGGCCCGCAACGCGGTCGACGGTCCGACGGCGGCCCTGCTCGCCGATTCCTTCCGCGCGTTCGAGGAGGACGAGGGGGCGTCCGTCGCCGTGCTGTGGGGCGAGGGCGGTACGTTCTGCGCGGGCGCGGACCTCAAGGCCGTCGGCACCGACCGCGGCAACCGGGTGCTGGCCGAGGGCGACGGGCCGATGGGCCCCACGCGGCTGCGCCTGACCAAACCGGTGATCGCCGCGGTCAGCGGCCACGCGGTGGCGGGCGGACTCGAACTGGCCCTGTGGTGCGACCTGAGGGTGGCCGAGGAGGACGCGAGCTTCGGCGTGTTCTGCCGCCGCTGGGGCGTGCCGCTGATCGACGGCGGTACGGTGCGGCTCCCGCGCCTGATCGGGGAGAGCCGCGCGATGGACCTGATCCTCACCGGCCGCCCCGTGTCCGCCGCCGAGGCGTACGGGATCGGCCTCGTCAACCGCCTCGTGCCGCCCGGTGAAGCGCGCCGGGCGGCGGAGCGACTGGCCCACGAGATCGCCGGGTTCCCGCAGGTGTGCCTGCGTCACGACCGGCTCTCCGTACGGGAACAGCACGGTCTGGACGAGCGGGAAGCGCTGGCGGCCGAATACCGGCACGGCCTCGTGCCGCTCACCGCGGGGGAGACCCAGGCCGGCGCCGACCGGTTCGCGGGCGGCGCCGGCCGTCACGGCTCCTTCACCGGCTGAGAGGCACGGCCCCGCGGGGCGTGGGGGGGCATCATGGCCATGTGAACGGGTTCCCGACCACCGGTGGCGGAGCCGGTGTCCCAGGATTCCTCGAGGTGGCCCCCACGCCCCGGACCGCGGTCGTGTGGCTTCCTCCGGCCGGACTGTGGCCTCCCATCCAGAGCATCCGGGCGGAGCACGACCCCCAGATCCGCCGCTGGCCCCCGCACGTGAACCTGATCTTCGGCTTCGTCCCGGAGGCCGACTTCGCCGCGGCGGCCCCGCTGCTGGCCGCCGCCGCCAGGATCCGGCCCTTCTGCGTCCGCCTCAGCGGAGTGCACACCTTCCGGCACCGCGCTTACGCCACCGTGTGGCTGGATCCCGCCGCTGCCGGCCCCGCTCCCTGGACCGAGCTCCAGCGGGCCCTGGCGGAGCCCTTCCCCCTGTGTCGCGGCAGGTTCCCGTCCTTCACGCCCCACCTGTCCCTGGGGCGCACCCACGACCCTCGGCAGCTGGCCGCGGAGTGCGCCGCCCGCCTGGGCAGCATGCCGGCGGAGGTCGGCGAGATCGTCCTGCTCGCCCGCGCGGGGGAGGAGCCGATGCGGCCGCGGGCCACGATCCGCCTGGGCACGGGCGAAGTTCACTGGCACGTGCGGCCCGGATCGGCGTCCCAGCAGCGGGACGGTGATGCGCCGCGGGCATGACGGGGCGGGCGGCGTCCGCCACCGGCTCCCGTACGGCGATCAGGGCTGCCCGCCGTGATCTCCGCCGTATTGCCCGCTCTCCTCCTCGCCCGCGACGAGGAGCTCACCCACCGCCTCCGTGAGGACGGCGCGGGCCGGCGCGGGCATGCCCGCGTCGGTCACGAACCAGTCGGCCCGGTCCAGTGCGGCGAAACCGCTCAGCCCGACCACCCCCCACTTGCTGTGGTCGGCCACGACGGCGATCCGCCGTGCCGAGGCGACCAGGGCCCGGTTGGTCTGTGCCTCCGCGAGGTTGGGGGTGGTCAGTCCCGCCTCCTCCGTCACCCCGTGGGCGCCGAGGACGAGCAGGTCCACGTGGAGGGCGCCGATCACCAGGTCGGCGAGCGGGCCGACCAGCGCGGCCGAGGGGGTGGGGGAGCCGCCGGTGAGCAGCAGGGTGGGGGCCGCGCCCGTACCGTCGTGGCCGGCCGCCCGCACCAGATCGGCCACCGGGAGGGAGTTGGTGACGATCGTGAGCCGCGGGACGCCGAGCAGCCGGGCGGCGACCGCGTGCGCGGTGGTGCCGCCCGAGAGCGCGACCACGCTGCCCGGTTCCACCAGGGCCGCGGCCGTGTCCGCGATGGCGGCCTTGGCGGCCGACTCCAGATGGGACTTGGCGTCGAATCCCGGCTCGTGCGCGCCGCTGGTCCCGGCGGTGGCGACGGCCCCGCCGTAGACCTTCTCCACGGCGCCGCGCCGGGCCAGGGCGTCCAGGTCGCGGCGGATCGTCATGTCCGAGACGCCGAGCTGTCCGACCAGGTCCGCCACCCGTACCGTGCCGTCGCGCCGGACCGCGTCGAGGATGAAGGCGCGGCGCTGATGGGCCAGCTGTGCAGCCTGCTCGGCCACGAGGTCACTCCCGGATAGCGGGGACATCCGATCAGAAAGCAACAACATAGCACGCAGATAGATGTTGATTTGTTTTGGAATCTGTTTAGTCTTGGTGGGTGAAGAAGACCCTCGCGAAACTCGCGGACGGCCGCGAACTGATCTACTTCGACAGTGACGAGAGCGCCGTACGCGAGGCGCCCGACCTGCGACCGCTCGACCGCGTGCGCAGTCACCCGGAACTGCGCCGGGACGAGGCGACCGGGGACTGGATCACGATCGCCGCCCACCGGCAGGGCCGGACCTACCACCCGCCCGCCGGCGAGTGCCCGCTCTGTCCCTCCCGGGACGGCCGGCTCGGTGAGATCCCCGCGGCCGACTACGAAGTGGCCGTCTTCGAGAACCGCTTCCCCTCCCTCGCGGGCGAAGCCGGGCGCTGCGAGGTCGTCTGCTTCACCCCGCAGCACGAGGCCGGTTTCGCCGACCTCACCCCGGCCGCCGCCCGCCTGGTCCTGGACGCGTGGACCGACCGCACCGCGGAGCTCTCCGCCCTCCCGGGCGTCGAGCAGGTGTACTGCTTCGAGAACCGCGGGGCCGAGATCGGGGTGACCCTCTCCCACCCGCACGGCCAGATCTACGCCTTCCCGTTCGTCACGCCGCGCACCGCCAAGATGACCGCCGCCGCTGCCGCCCACCGCGCCGCCACCGGACGCAACCTCTTCGAGGACCTGCTGGCCGACGCCCGCGCCGCCACCGAGCGGGTGGTGACCGCCGGGGAGCACTGGACCGCCTTCGTGCCGTACGCCGCCCGCTGGCCGTACGAAGTGCACCTCTATCCGCACCGCCGCGTCCCCGACCTGACCTGCCTCACCGAGGCCGAACGGGCCGAGTTCCCCGGCCTCTACCTCGACCTGCTGCGCCGCTTCGACCGGCTGTTCCCCGTACCGGGGCGGCCGGAGGCGCCGCCTCCCACGCCGTACGTCTCCGCCTGGCACCAGGCGCCGCGCACCGGCGGCGCGGAACTTGCCCTGCACCTGGAGCTGTTCACCGTCCGCAGGTCTCCCGACAAGCTCAAGTACCTCGCCGGGACGGAATCCGGTACGGAGGCCTTCATCAACGACGTGGCCCCCGAGGCGGCCGCGCGGCGACTGCGGGAGGCCCTGGCGTGAACGGGACCGTTCAGCGGGACGACGACAGCCGGGCCGGGCAGGTCGCGGACACCTTCGGGCGGCTCTTCGGCGGCTCCCCGGACGGGGTGTGGGCGGCGCCGGGCCGGGTCAACCTGATCGGCGAACACACCGACTACAACGACGGCTTCGCCCTCCCGATGGCCCTCCCGCAGACCACCCTCCTCGCCGCCCGGGCCCGCACCGACGGACGGCTGCGGCTGCACAGCGCGCAGGGCGACGGCCGGATCACCGACCTGGCGGTGGCCGGGCTCGCCCCCGGCGCCGCCAAGGGCTGGACCGGCTACCCGGCCGGCGTGGTCTGGGCGCTCGCCGAGGCGGGGCACCCGGTCGGGGGCGCGGACCTCCACTTCGACAGCACGGTGCCCAGCGGCGCCGGCCTCTCCTCCTCGGCAGCGCTCGAGTGCGCCGTCGCGGTGGCGTACGACGAGCTGTACGGGCTCGGCCTGCCCGGGCCCGAACTGGCCCGGATCGCCCAGCGCGCGGAGAACGGGTTCGCCGGAGTCCCCTGCGGGATCATGGACCAGATGGCCTCCGTCTGCTGCACCGCCGAGGCCGCCCTCCACCTCGACGCCCGCACCCCGGAAGCCCACCGGCAGGTGCCCTTCGACCTGCGGGGCCAGGGCCTGCGGCTGCTGGTGATCGACACCCGCGTCACGCACGACCTCGGGGACGGGGCGTACGCCGCCCTGCGCGCGGGCTGCGAACGCGCGGCCGCGCTGCTCGGCCTGCCCGCCCTGCGCGACCTGCCCGCCGGGGAACTCCCGCAGGCGCTGGACGCCCTGCCGGCGGAACTCGCCCCGCTGGTCCGGCACGTGGTGACCGAGAACGCCCGCGTCGCCGAGGCCGTCTCCCGCTTGCGGGAGGGGAACGCCGCAGCGCTCGGGCCGATCCTCACCGAAGGCCACGCCTCGCTCCGCGACGACTACCGCGTCTCCTGCCCCGAGACCGACCTCGTCGTGAGCGTCGCGCTGGGCGCCGGGGCACTCGGCGCCCGGATGACCGGGGGCGGCTTCGGAGGATCCGTCATCGCGCTGGTGGAGGACGGGCGGGAGGAGGTGGTGGGCCAGTCGGTCACCGCCGCCTTCGGGGCTGTCGGGCACCGCCCCCCGCGCCTCCTGGAGGTCACCCCGTCCGCCGGCGCGCGCCGCCTCACGCCGGCCCCCGGGATGCGGTAGCGCGGGGCCGGGGG
>NZ_JARAYQ010000095.1:0-28561 GCF_033794505.1 Streptomyces sp. MB09-01
CCCCAACCCCGACGACCCAGCCTGGCTGGCCTCCCTGCCCCGCCACGCCAGCGACGCCATGCGCGAGGACCTCCACCAACGCCTCGGCGACCACGCCGAACGCGCCACCGACCTCCTGCTCCCCCTCGCCTACGCCCAGGGGCAGGGCTTGCCCTGGGAGGACGTCTGGGCCCCCCTCGCCACCGAAATGTCCATCCGCACCCGCACCGACGACGACCTGCTGTGGCTTCGCCGTGAAGCCGGCTCGTACGTCGTCGAGGCCACCGAGAACGACCGCTCCGCCTACCGGCTCTACCACGAGGCGATGGCTGAGCACCTACGCGAAAACACTGACGACCGGGCTGCGCACGCCGCCTACGTGAAGGTCCTCACCGACCGCGTGCCCTACCGCAGCGACGGCACCCGCGACTGGTCCCGTGCCCACCCCTACACCCTCGCCCACCTCGCCCACCACGCAGCCCAAGCCGGACTGCTGGACGAGGTCCTCGCCGACAGCGACTACCTCGTCCACGCCGAACCCCGCGGCCTCACCCCCCACCTCCACCACGCCCGCAACGACGCCGCCCGCCTAGCCGCCGCCGTCTACCGCACCGGTCTCCACCTCCACCACGACGCCACCCCCCTGCAACGCCGCCAGGTCCTCGCTCTCGAAGCCGCGCGCGCCGGCGCCCACCACCTCCACCAGGAACTCGTCCGCCGCCTCCCACCCGGCACCTGGACACCCCTGTGGGCCACCGGCAGCACCTTCAACCCCGCCCTCCGCGACACCCTCACCGGCCACACCGGTGCAGTCGAGGCGGTGGCGTGCACCGTGCTGGACGACCGACCCGTCGCCGTCACCGGCAGCAGGGACCACACCGTGCGGGTCTGGGACCTGACCACCGGCCTACCAGTCGGCAAACCCCTCACCGGCCACACCAACGCCGTGAACGCGGTGGCATGCAGTGTCCTCGACGGCCGACCCATCGCCGTCACCGGCAGCAGGGACGACACCGTGCGGGTCTGGGACCTGACTACCGGCCTACCAGTCAGCAAACCCCTCATCGGCCACACCCACACCCTGCGGGCGATGGCGTGCACCGTGCTGGACGGACGACCCATCGCCGTCATCGCCGCCGGCCAGGACCGCCCGGTGCGGGTGTGGGACCTGACCACCGGCCTGCCGTTCGGCAAACCCCTCACCGGCCACACCCACACCCTGCGGGCGATGGCGTGCACCGTGCTGGACGGACGACCCATCGCCGTCACCACCAGCGCAAACAGCGCAGCGCACGTGTGGGACCTGACCACCGGCCTACCGATCAGTAAGCCGATCACCGGCCACACCGGCGCCGTGACCGCCGTAGCCTGCAGCGTCCTGAACGAACGCCCCATCGCCGTCACCGCCAGCCGAGACAAGACAGTGCGGGTGTGGGATCTCGCCACCCGTCGAGCCCTCGTTGAGCCACTGGACCTCCCCGCTAGCCCCGTGACTGCGATGGCGTGCACTGTGTTGGACGGACGACCCATCGCCGTCACCAGCAGCGGAAACGAGACCGTGCAGGTGTGGGACCTAACCGCTCGTCGAGCAGTCGGTGAACCCCTCACCGGCCACACCGACGCCGTGGAGGCGCTGGCGTGCACCGTGCTTGACGGCCGACATGTCGCCGTCACCAGCAGCGCGGACAACACCGTGCGCGTGTGGGACCTGACCACCGGCCTGCCGATCAGGAAGCCCATCACCGGCCACACCGGCCCCGTGACCGCCGTAGCCTGCAGCGTCCTGAACGGACGCCCCATCGCCGTCACCGCCAGCCGGGACCACACGGTGCGCGTGTGGGACCTGACCTCAGGCCTACCAATCGGTAAACCCATCATCGGCCACAGCGACCCCGTGACTGCGATGGCGGTAACTGTGCTGGACGGACGCCCCATCGCCGTCACCGCCAGCTGGGACCGCACGGTGCGCGTGTGGGACCTGACCACCGGCCTACCCATCGGTAAACCCCTCACCACCACCGACACCGTAACCGCCGTGACATGCAGTGTTCTAAACGACCGGCCCGTCGCCGTCACCGCCACCGCCACCTGGCCCGTCACGGTGCGGGCGTGGGACTTGGCTACCGGCCTACCGATCGGTACGCCCATCACCGGCCACACCTACAGCGTGCAGGCGATGGCGTGCACCGAGCTGGACGGGCGACTTATCGCCGTCACCACCAGCGAAGACAGCACAGCGCGCGTGTGGGACCTGACCACAGGCCTACCAATCGGTGAACCCCTCACCGGCCACAACGGCCCCGTGACCGCCGTGACATGCAGTGTTCTAAACGAACGACCCGTCGCCGTCACTGCCAGCCGAGACAAGACAGTGCGGGTGTGGGATCTCGGCACCCGTCGGACCACTGCAGAATTCCTCATCGATGCCCCGCGGGGAATCGCGCTGACCCCCGCTGGCGACCTCGCCATCGCCTTCCAGCACGACATAGCTCTCTACCGCCGCCAGCCGGACAATCACTCAACACGCGACTGACCAGCGGAGGGCCGGACCTGTCAGCGCCGCGGTGGCACGGGAGGGCGCCGGCCGGTCAGTTCATACGCGCGGTCCATGAGAGCATCCGCGATGTCGGCATACTCGCCGCGCGCGACGGACTGGAGCATCTCGCACAGCGCCGCCAGCTCCCCGACCCGGCCCGCCGGGCTGTCCAGGATATGGGTGAACTCGGTGCGCACGCGGGCCGCGACCGCGGGGACGCGCAGGCTGTAGGCGTGGAGAAGGCCGGCGTCGAACCCGACCAGCACGCTCCCCCAGCATTCCCAGTCCATGATCGTGAGCGGGGTGCCGGTGAGGTTGCCCAGTGCAGATCGCCGTGCCCGGTCACCCGCTCGATGCCGTCCGGGGCGTCGAGGGCGACGACCGGGCGCGGCCCGGGCAGGATGCCGAGCTGCGCGGCCTGGGCGGCGAGCTGCTCGGCGGTGACGGAACCGGGCTGGCCCATGCGCAGGTCGTACGGGAAGAGCGGCTCATCGAGGGTGACGAAGCCGTGCTCTGTGGAGAGGACGACGACGTCGCCGGTGGCGCCAGCGAGGCGCTCGGCCACCGGGCCCCGATGATCGCTGGCTGCTCGCTGGAGAACGACCCGGTCCTGGGCGAGCTGGGGGTGCGCACCACCACGAACCCGATCCAGCTGGCCCAGTGGGGCCGCCTCCGGTCCGATCGTCGTGTTCGCCACGTATGCCTCTCTGGTGGACCGCGAGGACATCGACGCACCCGAGGGCCAGCGGAAGGTTGCGGGCCGCTGGCGGCCGCTCTGGCGGGCGGGGAGCGGCTCTACGGGCAGCAGATGGCGGGCTTCGACCTCGTGATCGTCGACGAGGCGCATGGCACGGCTGGTGATCTCGGGCGGCTGTGGGCAGCGATCCACGACAACGCCAGGATCCCGGCGGACTTCCGGCTCTACCTGACCGCGACCCCGCGCATCCTTGCCGCGGCCCGGCCGCAGAGGAGCGTGGAGGGGCGTGGAGGGGCGTGGAGGGGCAGGAGGCGGAGATCGCGAGCATGGCCGACGACCCGGACGGCACCTACGGGGCGTGGCTCGCCGAGCTCGGCCTGTCGGAGGCGATCGAGCGGGGGATCCTCGCCGGGTTCGAGATCGACGTCCTGGAGATCCGCGACCCCTCCCCCGTCCTTGGCGAGTCCGAGGAGGCGCAGCCGGGCCGGCGCCTGGCGCTGCTGCAAGCCGCGCTCCTGGAGCACGCGGCGGCGTACAACCTGCGTACGGTCATGACGTTCCACCAGAAGGTGGGGGAGGCGGCCGCGTTCGCGGAGAAGCTGCCGGAGACGGCGGCCGAGCTGTACATCACCGACGCCTCCGACGCCGACCTGGCCGACGCGGAGAAGCTCCCCGCGTCGTCGATCGAGGCGGAGTTCTACGAGCTGGAGGCCGGCCGCCATGTCCCGCCGGACCGGGTCTGGTCGGCGTGGCTGTGCGGGGACCACCTCGTCACCGAGCGCCGTGAGATCCTGCGCCAGTTCGCCAACGGCATCGACGCCACCGGCCACCGCGTGCACCGGGCGTTCCTCGCGTCCGTACGCGTCCTCGGAGAAGGCGTCGACATCACCGGCGAGCGCGGGGTGGAGGCGATCTGCTTCGCCGACACCCGCGGCTCCCAGGTCGAAATCGTCCAAAACATCGGCCGCGCCCTACGGCTCAACAAGGACGGCTCCACGAAGATCGCCCGCATCATCGTGCCCATCTTCCTGGAGCCTGGCGAGGACCCCACCGACATGGTCGCCAGCGCCAGCTTCCGCCCTCTTGTAGCGGTCCTCCAGGGCCTGCACTCTCATGACGACCGCCTCGTCGAGCAGCTCGCCTCCCGCGCCCTCACCAGCGGCAAGCGCAAGGGCCATGTCCGTCGTGACGAAGACGGGCGGATCGTCGGGGCCGGCGGGGAGGGCGAGGACCAGGAGGACGACACCGCCGCGGCGGCCGAGTCGGCGCTGCTGCACTTCTCCTCACCCCGGGACGCCGCCACCATCGCCGCGTTCCTGCGCACCCGCGTCTACCGGCCCGAATCCCTGGTCTGGCTGGAGGGCTACCAGGCCATCATCCGGTGGCGGGCCGAGAACGAGATCACCGGCCTGCACGCCGTCCCCTACGACGTCGAGGTCGAAATCGGCGTCACCAAGGCGTTCCCCCTCGGACGGTGGGTGCACCAGCAGCGCAAGGCCCTGCGCACCGGTGAACTCGAGGAGCGGCGCAAGACGCTGTTGGACGCGCCGGAGGCCGGGATGGTGTGGGAGCCCGGCGAGGAGGCATGGGAGGCCAAGCTCGCCGTGCTCCGGTCCTACCGGAAGGCCACCGGCCACCTCGCGCCCCGGCAGGACGCCCTGTGGGGCGAGGACGACGAGATGGTGCCCATCGGCCAGTACATGGCCAACCTCCGCCGCAAGGGCGCCAAGAACGGACTCGGGAAGGACGAGGACACCGCGACGACCCGGGCCGCGCAGCTCGCCGCGATCGACAAGGACTGGAACTGCCCCTGGCCGCTGGACTGGCAGCGCCACCACCGCGTCCTGGCGGACCTGGTCGACGCCGACGGCCAGCTGCCCGACATCGCCCCCGGCGTGCTCATGGACGGCGACGACATCGGACGCTGGCTCCAGCAGCAGAGGCAGCTGGCCATCTGGACGCGGCTGCTGCCCGAGCAGCAGACACGGCTGACCGCACTGGGCGTGGAACCCGCCCAGGCGCCGCCTCCGGCCCCGGCGGCCAGCCGTGCGGCGAAGGGGCCGAGCAAGGCGCAGCAGGCGTTCCAGCGGGGCCTGGCGGCCCTCACGCAATGGGTGGAACGGGAAGGCGCCCACCGGCCGGTGCCGCGCGCCCACGGCGAGGAGGTCGCGGTCGAGGGCGAGACGGAGCCGGTGGTCGTGAAGCTGGGCGTGTGGGTCTCCAACACCAAGAGCCGGCGCGACAAGCTCAGCGCCGACCAGCTGGCCGCCCTCGCGAAGCTGGGCGTCGACTGGGCGTAGTTGCCGAGGACTCGAGTGCGTTAGCCAGCCTGGGGATTGCGGCTTTGAACCAGGTGTGGGTCATCAAAGATGATCACTTCCCACCACTCCCGAAAGACCGTTGGGTCATCGCCTTGTGGTTTTGCGACCCGGCGGATCTGGATGCCGGTGCCAAGGAGCTCGGATCCCTCCATGAAGCGGGCTACGACGCTCGAATCCTCCGTGAGGATGTACTTCGTCTCACGGGGGTTGGCGGTGTAGCCACCCGTCGACTCGTCCGACACATCGCCTCCTTGCTGGGCCAGCGTGATCGTCTCACCCGCCGTCGTTCGCGTGCGAGTTCTGGCCAGACCCTCGCCTTACGTGACCTGTCGAAGGTGAGACCGAAGATCCGGCTTCCTGCATCCCCAGCCTGTGTGATTGTTCGGTTACGTACGGCATAGGAGCTGTGGTAGATCTGTGGATCTTCGGATCGTCCGGCCGGAGCATGACTGACTCAGGGGTCGGTAGCGGGGGGTGGGCGTGGTTGATGTCCTGGCGGACTCGGTGGGTGATCCCGAACGCTTCGTTCATCCAATCTTTCAGCTTCGTCCCGGCGAGGACAGTGGATCCGACACCCTCGGCTTGTACCGGTATCAGGCCGAGGTAGCAGCCCAGGCTTGTCTGGCCATGCTCACCGAGAACGTCATCGACTACGTCGTGTGTGAATGGCATGAGGACTTCGTCATCGCATTCACGAACGGCGAAGTGGAGCTGGTATCGGTCAAGCACAGCAGCCGTACCCAGTGGACTCTCGCAGATCTTTGCAAGGACGGCGGGATAGCCCACCTGTTTGACCGATGGTCTGCCTGCGGGCGGGCGGACAACGTGCGGCTTCGTCTCACTACGAACGCGCCTCTCAGTCCCGCGAAAGACAACGCTTCGACTCTTGCCCGTATGTGCGGTCCAGACCCGGAGCTAACGACCGGCAGTGACGCCATGGCCAAGAGCCTGTCGCAGCACCTACTGAAGGTTCGCTGGAAGCAGCCCTACGACAGCATCCCGGAGGTCCTGCCGGAACTGCGCAAGGTCAGCGACATCGCTGCCCCCCAGGATTTCATCGACCACGTGGCTGCCTTCATGGCAGCGCTGGAGATCCAGTACAAGGATGTGCCGTCCCATCGGCACATTACGGACATCAACATCCGCCAACTGCTGGAGCCGGCCATCGAGGACCTTCAGCTCGAGCACGTCGACGTGAACGCCAGCTACAAACGAATCATCGAACGGGTGGAGCAGGCCAACCGAAGCGAGGGCGAGCGAGGGCAGCTGGCTGCCTACGTCGCCGATTCAAGCCGGGTGCGTTACGACACCCAGATTCTCCGCCGCGTCGCGAGCCGTACGCTCCACCGCCAGACAATCTTGGACGAATTCGTCTATCGGCAAGCAGCAGTGCCGACCTACGGCCGTGGCCAGTCGCCCATGATTGCCCCCGGGGGCTCGGCACTCCGCAAGAAGCTGGCTCGTGGACAGGTGCCGTCCGACGAGGCAGCTCACGCCGAGGAACTCCGCTCTGCCTGGTATGTGACGTGGTCACAGCGCCGCTCCGGACTGGCAGGAGACGCCATGGATCTGGAGAACCTGCGCCTGGAAGTCGTGGATACCGTCTTCGACTGCCGGGCGCACGCGCAGAGCGAGATCCTTGACGGGGCGGCCTACGGGCAGCGGATGAACCAGCTCATTAGGCAACGTCTCACCCCCGAAGGCGTAGACGCGTCCTTGCCGTTCAAGATCAATAAGCTGCACCTTCGTGGCCTGGCTTATCAGCTCTGCGACGAGTGCCACTTCTACTTCTCTGCTCCCTTCGACGTCTCCGCCGAGGAAGCGTCGTGACGAACGCCGTAGAGCGACTGGCCGCAGCCGCAGAGATCCGGCGTCAGGCGCAAGGTGATGAGCGCAGGGAAGCGCGCTACCACGAGGCCCGCATTCTCCTGCTGATCGCCCGGTTCACCACGGCGAAGAGATCCCTGGACGGCCTGACGAAGCTGGCCAAACTCGACTTCCTCCTGCGCTACCCAACGATGCTGGAGCGTCTGCTCGTCGAGCAGGGAGAAGGCTGGCCCACTGGAGCGGAGCCCACGTCCTCCGAGCGGCTGGCCGTGGAGAGCCGGATGACCCGGTACAAGTACGGGCCGTGGGACCAGCGGTACTACAGCGTCCTCGGCTCCCTGGCCGGCCGTGGACTCATCACGTACAGCGGGTCGCATCGTGCGGAGTTCCGCGTGACCGCGGACGGAGCCGTGGCCGCGTCGATGCTGACACAGACCGACGAGTGGGCCGTCGTGGCCCAGCGGATCGCCCTGTTGAAGAGGCACTTCGACAAGTCGGGATCGGCACTGAAGACCCTCATCTACGATCGCCTGCCCGACGCGGTGGACAGGCCCTTGCGGACGGAAATCTGATGGCCACCCACCTGCGATTCCTCGCGCTGACGGTCACCACCGCCACCGCAGAGACGACGTATCGCTTCGATCAGCCGGCCACCGTCATCAGCGGCCCCAGCGGGGCGGGCAAGTCCAGCCTTCTCATGCTGCTCAAGCATGCGGTCGGAGGCACCGCCGTCCTGACGCCGGCGGTACGTGATCACGTGCATTCGGTGCTGGCGTCCGTCGTGGTCGGCGAGCAGCACATGATCCTCAAGCGGACGATCAGCGGCGACCGCTCCGACCGCGTCGACATCCTCGATCCCGAGACGATGGCGCTGCAGCACACTTTCGGCACCCGGGCGGAAGAGGGACAGCGAAGCCTGTCGGATGTTCTTCTGGATGCTCTGGGCTTCCCTCGCGAGAGGATTCCCACCACTCGCCTCGGCAAGGCCACGACCCTCAATCTGACTTTCACCCATCTCTTTCGCTACGTCTACCTGGAAGCCCGCGACCTGGATCGCCAGGTGGTCGGCCACCTCGACAACCACTTCAAAAAGCAGCGCAAGGTGCTCTTCGAGCTCATGTTCGGCCTCACCACCTCAGCCGTAATGGAACTGGAGAGGCAGGTGAACCAGCTCGCGACGGACTTGCGGAAGGCGGAAGCCGAGGAAGAGAACGTCGGCAGCTTCCTGCGGGCAACCGACCCCAGGACGGATGACGAACTGCGCACCGAGCTGGCCGGCCTGCGCGACATGCTGCACAACGCCGAGACCACCCTGCGCGCTCTGCGAACCGACGTCTCGGAGTCCAGCGCCGCGGACGCCGTCCTGCGCGGCGACCTGCGAGCAGCCGTCCAGACGGCGACGGCTGCCACACAGGAGGTCCTAGCCGCCCGGGAACTGGTAGAAGCCCGTGAGTCGGTTGTCGCTCAGGTCGAACTCGACCTGCAGCGCCTGGAACGCTCCGCCACCGCGATCGACCAGCTCGCCCCTTTCCACTTCGTAGTCTGCCCGCGCTGTGCGCAACGCCTCGATGCTCGGACCGTCCCGGAAGACCACTGCGGCGTTTGCCTCCAAGCCGACCCAGCCGAGGAGGACACGGACCCAGCCGCGGTCCAGGAGGCGCGCAACGCTCTGGAGCAGCAGCTGCAGGATGCGCGCGAGCTGATGCGAGCGGACACAGAAGTCCTGCGCAGAGCCCGTGAGCGGTCCTCCGAAGCGGAATTCCTCGCCACCAACCTGCGCCGACAGCTCGATGCCCAGACACGCGACGTTGTCGCCCCGCGGTTCGACGCCATCTCCGACGCCAGTGCCCGCGTCGCCGCCCTCAACGCCGGGATCGACGCCGTCCTCCACCTACGCGACTCGTGGGCGCGCGTACGAGCCATCGCTCAGGGCGCCAAGGACATCACCGCGCGCCGCAAAGCCGCCAACGCTGAGCTCAAGACACGCAGAGCGGAAAACGACGCCCGACGATCCCTTGTCACCGAGCTCAGCCGTCTCTTCAGCGCCACCCTCATGGAGCTGAACCTGCCCTGGGAGCAGTCGGCCTTGGTCGACCCGGCAACCTATCTGCCAGTGGTAGACAACACGCCCTTCGAAAGCCTCCAGGCATCCGGCGGCGCCCTCCAGGCCGGCGTCAACATCGCCTACCACCTCGCACTCCTAGAGTGCGGACTCACCCACCCCGACATCCTCGTCCCGTCGATCCTGCTCATCGACTCCCCCCGCAGAGCGCTCGGCAGCAACCGCGACGACCAGGAACGAGGCCGACGGATCTACGGCCGATTCAAAGCCCTGACCGACGCCTACGGCCCGCGGCTCCAGCTCATCATCGCCGACAACGACACCGCTCCCCTGCCGGACGACGCCTTTAGCACCATCGAACTCGACTACACCCATCCCATGGTCCCCGGCGTCGCCCACCCCGGCCCCGAGCACACGACACGAACCGAGCACGGGTACGAGGCGTAGCCCGGCCCGACTTCGAGACGAAGTGAAGGCTCAGGCGGACGTTCCGCCGCTGCCCCTGGCCCACCCGTCGACGAAGTCGGACAACGCGCGGCGTTGCTGTTCCTCGCGGGCGATCTGCTGCGCGAGGACGTCGCGGTCGATGTACGGGTCGACGGCGGCGAGGACCAGGCGCTGGAGCTCGTCCGGCTCCAGCGCCTCCACCTCCCACTGCACCAGGTGCTCGATGTCGAAGCCGTAGCGGCGGGCGAAGGCTGGCCACCGCGGGTCGCCGCTCTTGCCCTCGGTCGCCGGAAGCCCGTACGCGCGTACCTGCCTCTGTCCAGCCGTCAGTGATGCGTCGTACCGTGGAAACGCGGGCCTTCTTCGCATTGCTACCGGGTGGGGGACATCTGTGGCGAATGGCGTTTGGCATTCCGGATTGGGCGAGATTCTCGAACTAGACAAGGACGACCTCGGCCTCGCGGGCGCGGGCATCAGCGCGCCCGACGTGATCACGGAGCTCCTTCTGCCAGTGGCTGAGCGGGACCGGGAGCTGCTCGTCTGTGTGGAGAGCAGCAAGGGGCAGCGCTGCAAGGCGGAGATCAGCGGGGTGAAGAGCCCCTTCATGTACGTGCGTAAGCACCGCGGTCCCGATGGCGCTCTTCGGCTGCGCGCGGCGCATCTTCCCACCGTTCATGAGATGACGGCGGAGGAGAGTGACCGGCACAAGGCCATGAAGGATTTCCTGGCCCGTACCGCACAGGCGGCCGGTCTCGCGTTCCGTGTGGAGAAGTCCACCAAGCTGCGGTCCTCGCGTCCCGACGTGACCATTGTCGGGGCCGGCGGCCTGGATCTGGGTTGTGAGGCGCAGTACTACAACGCCAGCGCCGGCAGTGTGCTGCGCCGTTCCAAGGCCCACGCTGCGGCCGGGCTCAGCCCGAACTGGATCACTCACGACGACACGTTCCACCTGGTCGACCGGTCCAATTGGATGCTTACCAACCAGGTCACCTGGCGGGAGATCAGCAACGCCGCCGACCTGGCGCTGGTCGGTGGATACCGCGTCCTTGCCGAATGGCACTGCGTCGCCGCCGCCCAGCGGCCCTGCCCGGACGGCAAGGTCAAGACAGGGTGCGGCAAGGTGCACCTGCAGTGGGATACCCCACGCCGCATGGACGATGAAGCTTCCGGGTGGACCAGCTTCGACGGCGATGTCGCCAGCGTCACTGTTGGCCGCACGCTGATCGGTGCGGCCATCGGTCACATCGCACCCCTCTTCGTGCCCTCCCGCAAAGACGCCCGCGCGGGCAGCCACCTGTGGGTCCCCCTCAAGGACCGGAACAAGTGGGCCGACTACCGCAGCGTGGACAGCCCGGACCTCACCGAAGCCGACATGCTGGACGACGAGATCCACTACTCGGGCAGGGAAGCGGACACCACCTGCCGGTTCGGCGAGGACACCTGGAAACCCAGCGCCACCCTGAGGCCGCGCGGCATCGCCAGCGTGGAACTCGCCATCACGATCGACAAGCTGATCCCATCGCCAAGGGTGGAGCTGGCGCCCAGCCCACAGGCTCACGACGATGCCCCCGTACCTGTGACCAGCACAGGATTGCAGGCCGCCTCTCCCCTACACCGCGGTGCGTGCGAGACCGGAAACCCGAGGTGCGGTCAACCCGCCCGCTTCTACGCAGCCGGATGGCGATGCGACCCCCACCGCCCCCGGAGCTTCTGGGTACCCACCTCGACCGCTGAAGAGGCGTAGGGCGAAGGCTCGTTTCTGCGGTGAATCCGGCCGCCCGCACGGGTGAGTTGTCCGCTGATGGCCTGTCGGGACGGGTGTCGGGCCCGCTAGACCCGCCTGTGTGATCAAGAACCTGATGCTGCGTGGTCTGCCCGCGCTCGCCCTCTTCGCCCTTCCCGTCCTCGCGGCTCCGGCCGCGCACTCCGCACCCGCTGCCACGGCGGCGCCGGCGGCCGCCGATGTGGCCGGCCCGTCCGGGGTGCGGGCTCCGCTGCCGCTGTTCGAGGCGATCGACCGGCTCCCCGTGGCTGTCGAGCACCGCGAGGGCTACAAGCGGGACCTGTACAAGCACTGGAACCGCGGGCTGAACGCGACGGACGGCTGTGACACCCGCAAGGAGGTCATCCTCGCCGAAGCCGTCGGGGCGCCGCAGGTCGCGGCCGGCTGCAAGCTGACCGGCGGATCCTGGCGCAGCGCGTACGACGACATCGTGGTGACGGACGCGGCCCGACTCGATGTCGACCACTTCGTCCCCCTCGCCGAGGTGTTCGACTCTGAGCAGGTGCCTTGGTCGGCGGCGCGGCGGGAGGCGTACGCGAACGACCAGAACAGCCCGGACACGCTGATCGCGGTCTCCGCCGCCTCCAACAGGAGCAAGAGCGACAAGGATCCGGCCGAGTGGCTGCCCTCTGACGGCTCCTACCACTGCACCTACGCCGCCACGTGGGTCGGCACGAAGCTGCGCTGGGACCTGGCCGTCGACGAGAGCGAGCGCCAGGCCCTCCTCGGCCTCGCCGAGGACTGCCCCACCACCACCGTCGTCTACGAACCGGCGCCGTAGGAGCCGATCAACTGCACCGGGCGGTCAGCGAAGTGACACAGCCAGGCCCCGAGGCCCGCGTCCCGGGGCCCCGTGCAGCTTGGGGGACGCCCACCTGTGGGTGCGTCACTCTCCCTTGATCCAGGCGAGGTGTTCGTCGAACCCTTCTTCCTCGGCGGTATCGGGAGTGCGCGTGTAGGTGCACACCAGGCACTGTCCATGCCCGACCCGACCTGCGATGGGGGCGAGTCCGTCGACACAGAACGCCTCGTACTCGCAGACGGGGCAGGTGTCGAGGTCGTGACCGTCCGAGTTGTGCTTCGGGTGCCAGGCGTTGGGGTTCTCCGCGTGCGCTGCTCGCCGCGAGGTTTCTTCCTCACCGATCCGTTCGAGATATTCGGCAGCCCTCGCGCGTTCGGCGGCGTCTCCCCGCAGGGCTGTCGTGCGGATCTGGTCTGCTTGTTCTTCTCCCATCACCTGGAGGCTCTTGTGGCGGTCGAGGGCCAGCAGGGCTTCGATGTGGCGCCGTTGCAACCCGCCGACCCCGCGGCCGTGCCGGGCTGCCTGACTGGCGTCGATTCCGTTCTGCAGCGTGCACACATCGATCCGGGTATGACGGGCGAGAGGACGGGGGTGGGGCTGGAAGATGGGTTTTGTGTCGTCCTGGGGTATCTCCGGCGCCTGGTGCTTGTCAGGAAGGAGAACCACGCCGTCCGTCGCGGGACCATGCTCCTCAATCACCTTCAGCAACGCCCTGGCCGGCCGGACGAACCCCTTACCGTCCGATTCCTTGCCCGGCCACTCAGAGGCGACGATCGCGGCCAGCCCGTTGGACAGCGCCTGGTCGAAGATTCCCTCCCGGCCCGCCAGGGACGGAGCGAAGGGGTCATCCCCCGTCGGGGCAGGAACGGCCCAGGGGTCCTCGGGGTCAAAGGCAACCGAGGCGTCATGCCGCACCGCGTTCAACTCCGCGGCCAGAGCTACGGCGCACCGGGCAAATTCTTCAGCTCGCTGATCCCTCATGCACAGCATCGTGCCGTGCAGCGCCAGCCCAGGACAGGCATTTCTGCTCAGCCAGTGGCTGCGGCTGAGCCCCCGCCGAACCGAGGAACGTCCTCGACGCTCACGTCCAGGCGCAGGCGCACGTGCCGCACTGGGTGCCGGTAAACGCCCCCGCGGTCGATCGCGACGTCGGCGCTGATCTCCGCTACGAGGTCAGGCCGAACAAGGACCGCATCGAGGGCCTCGCGGCTCCCCCACGCCGAGGAGAACTTCACCCCGGTCCACGGATGCTCCGGGCCCGCTGCGGTGAGGTGCTCGGCAACCTGCTGGGCCGCGTCCGGGCGCAGCGGTACCGTCCGGCCAACGGCGCGGAGGCGGCCGTGGTGGTCGTGGCGGCCAAGGACGAGGAGCTGGGGCCGGGCGAGGGTGCCGGTGATCGCACCGATGATGGCCTCGGTGGTGTCGCGGCGTCTGATCTTGTACCAGGCTCGCGATCCGGGGAGGTATCTCTGGTTCATTCCCTTCACCAGGATCCCCTCCACCCCGGAGACGTCGGTCCACGTCTCCAGCCACTCCCTCGCCTTGGCGAGGTCGGTGGTCATCGGGCACAAGGTCCACGGCGCGCTCAGCTGCCGGGTGTCGAAGAGGTCCTCGAGGATGCGCCGGCGCTCACGGTAGGGCCGGGTGAGGAGTTCGGTGCCGTCTTGCTGGAGGACGTCGAAGGCGATGAAGAAGGCCGGGGTCTTCGCGGCCAGTGCGGCGGCGGTGCGGCCGCGGGCGGCGGCCCGGCGCTGGAGCGCTTCGAAGGACAGGCGTCCGGCTGCGGTGTCCCAGACGACGAGTTCGCCATCGAGGACGAGGCCGTCGGGTAGCTGCGCGGCGGCGGCGACCAGGTCGGGGAAGCGGTCCTGGACCAGGGAGCCACGACGGGTCTGGATCAGCACCCGGCCGCCGGTGCCAGCGGGGGTAAAGAGGATGGTGCGGTGGCCGTCGAACTTCTGCTCCAAGGCCAGGCCGCCCGCCAGGACACCGGGTCCGGGGACGGACTCGGCGGCCTGGGCGAGCATCGGCTCGAAGGGAGGGGTCAGGACCACTCGGGGTTGGCCTCCTTCACCGCCGCTCCGGGCCTGGTCCCCCAGCGTCACCGGCCGGGCGCGGTCCGGCGCGCCGGATGCGGCCAGAAGGCCCCGCGACGTCAGGCTCCGGGGTGGGCCGGCTTCTGCTGTGACTCCAGGAGCCGGGCGCGGCAATCCTGGCAAAGCGGGTTCCCACCGACCCCATATCGACAGCATGTTCGGCCTGTTGACTGCACTGACGGTGCTCACGCCCCGGCGCCGTGATTCGGGGTAGGGCGGCGGTCAGACCCTGACCGCCCGTTCTCGATGACGAGGGGCCACACCCGCTCGCGCCAGGCGTTCGGGGCCCAGGAAGCGGATCGCCGCGTCGGAACCCCGGGGAACGATGGGGGGCGAACTACGCCTGGCTATGGGACAGTTCATGATGTCGTGTCACCGGCTGCTGGGGGAAGGGCGGAATATGACGGACGAGGGGGACGGCTGGCTGACGGAGCGCCAGGTGAGCGCCTTGTGGCCGGGCGTCGGTACTGGCTCGGTGTATGTGAATGCGCTGGCCCATGGGGTGCGGACCCATACGGAGAGCTGGATGACCACTACGGGCTATGCCGGCAAGATATGGTATCACGCCGACGACGTGCGCCGAGTGGCCCCGCAGGTAGCAGCCGAGCCACTCAAGGGGCCGTCCCAGGTACCGTGCTGTCTGGTGCTGATCGTTCTGGCAGCGGCACCGCTCGTGTGGCTGGCGATACAAATAGAAAGCGCAGGCGGGTGGTGAAGGTCAAGTGTGTGGCTGCGCGGCCGGCCAGCCGCGAGATGCTGGGGTGTCAACTGCATCATCTCTGGCTCGTTGGGCAGGGCGCTTCCGAGCCTCAAGGAGAGGCCGATCAGATGCCTACACGCGTGGCTACGGCGTCCGCACGTCCGTAGCCGAGCACCTGGGTGAGGACTTGTCGGAACGTGATGAGGCCTTCGGCCGGCGCTTCGATGACGGCCTCGATCTCGCTGTCGGTGCAGAGAAGATGACAGCGCACGCACGGTCCGGACTGGGATGGGGCCCAGGTCGCGACTGCGGTGCGTTGAGTGGGGGTGCTCATGAGCGGGTTCCTCTCGGCAGCGGCACTGTAGTGAACCGTTTCGCCGACCCGGCATTCCCGCCGACACACAGCACCACATGGACGCCACAACCAGTCACCAGACCGCTCTGGGTAGCAGGGCGATCTGCCGCGCCCGTTCCACGACGAGGGGCCACGGGATCCGTTCAGCCGGCCCCCGGACACAGACCAGACCTCTTCCCCCGGCTATCGCGTGGAAAGAGGTGTCGTTTTCCGGAAGGGGCTTGCCCACCGCACCTGACCTGCACGAATGGAAGATCACCAGCTTCGGGGGGTCCCACCTCCGGTCACACCTGCGGTCCCCCGCCTAGTGCACCCCTCCAGACACCTCTGCAGCCCCCTTCCGGTGCAACCCTCCCGGGCCTGTCGTTGCCGTCGGGATCTTCGGAAAGGCGTGGCTGGTGACTGCGTTGCGCGGATAGGGTCGCCCGGCACAAAGGGGGTTGCTGATGGGCAACAAGGTCGTGACTCTGCCGGAGAGCCCGAAGGGCGAAGAGCTCGAGGACTACATCGCCGCGCTGTTCCAGGCGTCCGGTCATTTCGTGGAGAAGCAGATCATCGAGAGGGACCCGGCCGACATCCTCGAACTCGACATCTTCTCGACCGACTACGGGCCTGAGCAGGCCGTGAGGCGACTGATCGAGGTCAAAAGCGGGAAGTGGGGCTTCACCGACCTGTTCAAGGTCGTGGGGTGGATGCAGTACCTGGGTCTGGAGCACGGGGCCTTCTTCATGACCCAGTGGGATGACCGGGAGTCCGCTCTGCGGAAGATGAAGCCCCTGGGCCTGGACGTGGTGTGCTTCGACGACTTCGCAACCGCTCGGCAGCTGTTCACGGAGAAGGGGTTCGGCTCCTTTCCGGAGCCGCGGCTCATCAGTCTGTGGCGGCACTCGTACGGAGTCGAGCGCAAGTTCGTCAAGCTCATCCACCAGCAGGAGCGCGCCGGGCACGAAGGCGCCAAGGCCGCGAAGACGTACCACCGTCAGATCAACAACGGCACCTTCTTCGCCAGGGCCCCGGAGGAGTCGCTGGCGCTGCTCTACGAGGCGTACGGGGAGCACCCCAAACTGACTCTGGGCTACGCGCGCGAGATCGATGGGAAGGGCTTCGATCCGCACACGGCCGCGAGTGACAGCACGAGCTACCAGGCGATGCTCTGGCACGGCAGTCACCCCGAGCTCCAGGCGTGCATGTACCTGGAGCACCGGGCCCGGCTCGCCATCCTCAAGGCCGCCGTGGACTACGCACTGGCGCATCCCGACGGCCCGCCTGAGTTCCGCATGTCGCAGGACGGGAAGTCCTTCTTCTTCCAGGGGCTGACCTACCACGTCCTGCCGGGCACGTTCCACGACGGCATTGCATGGCTGCGAGAGCAGCCGAACTTCGCGCGGTACGCGACCTTCTGGCAGCAGTTCCTGTGGGGATGGGGCGGTTTCTACCTCAACGACAGGACGGGCGAGGAGTTCGAGTGGATGGCGGAGTACTCCGGCATCCCGGCCGAGGAGATCCCCACGGCCCTCGAAGCCTTCGACCGCTTCTTCCCAATCCCGAACGGCTGGCTCACCACACCTGGCAGCACCGACATCCACATGCTCAAGATGGTGCCGTTGATCTTCCAGGGCATCGGCGCCCACCAGCGCCGCATCCAGTACAACCTGGTCGACAGCCTGTCCGAGCTGCAGCCGAGCGCCCCCTACACGGCCTCCGACCTCGCGAAGCGCATCCGCTGCGCGGTCAACTTCTTGTTGTAGGCGTAGCATCGGCCCGTGCTTCCCCCCGCCGGGCGGATACCTGGCCGCCGCGGAGTACGTTCGGAGGTACGGGGTGCGGCCCTGGCCACCAGGGCCGCGACGGGGGCCGCACCCCGACAGCATGAGAGCGTCCTGCCGGACGATGATGCGCGCAGCGGAGGCGGTTGTCGAGGAGGTGCTCGGCCTTGCCTGCCAGCGGCCGCTGCGCGCCGCGGTGCGGTGTCGTCGGTGGTGCGCCCAGGGGCGCCCTCCCTGCCGGGGCTGGGCTTCGGCGAGGAGTCGTGGCAGTCGGCCGTGGCCGTCGGGCCCTGGACCGCTGCGTCGTCGGCTGCGGCAACACCGTCCGCACGGACCTCCACGCCCAGCAGCTGCGCGCTCGCGCCGATAGCCTTGACCGGCAGGCGACCCATCAACCCGATCCGATCGCCCGCCGCCTCATTGATTGACAGATCCGGTGCGAGCGGCGTCATCCTTCTTGTGAGGGGGTACCGCAGCCGGCGCGGGGCGAGTGGCGGGCTTGGGTGACCAGGCGCAGCCCTGCGGGGGTGAGGGTGCCGCGGAGTCGGGGGCGGACGTGGCTGCCCGGTGCCGGGGTCAGGTGCCATCGGGAGGCGATCGCGCTGAGGATGACAGTGGCTTGGGTGAGGGCGAGGGAGTCTCCGATGCACTTCCTTTTGCCTGCGCCGAAAGGGATGAAGGCGCGGCGTACGGCGGGGCCGGCCGGGGAGGTCCAGCGGTCGGGGTCGAAGCGGTCAGGGTCGGGGAAGACGGTGGGGTCGTGGTGGAGCAGGTAAGCGCTGAAGAAGAAGTCGGTTCCCGTGGGGAAAAGGTGTCCGCCCAGGTCGACGTCGGTGGAGCTGGCCCTGGTCAGGAGGGCGACCACCGGGTACACGCGCATCGTTTCCAGCAGGACGGCCCGGGTGTACGGCAGACGGGGAAAGGTGTCGGGGCCTGCTAGCCTGCCGCCGAGGACCTCGTCGAGTTCCCTGTGGAGCCGCTTGGTCACGTACGGGTGCAGCGTCAGCAGGTGGAAGAGCCAGGCCAA
This sequence comes from Streptomyces sp. MB09-01, assembly GCF_033794505.1. Taxonomy (NCBI): domain Bacteria; kingdom Bacillati; phylum Actinomycetota; class Actinomycetes; order Kitasatosporales; family Streptomycetaceae; genus Streptomyces; species Streptomyces sp. MB09-01. The sequence continues at coordinate 18,399 of NZ_JARAYQ010000095.1, forward strand.
GGTTCCTGCGGTGGTCTCGGTGCCGGCGATGAAGAGCGTGGTGACCTGGTCGCGCAGTTCCTCGTCGCTGAAGGCGCCCTCCGGGTCCGCCTCGCCGGCGGTGATCAGCGCGTGCAGCAGGCCGCTGGATGTTGACTGGGCGCGGGCTTTGGCCACGGCCTGATCGGCCACCGCCCAGGCGCCAGCCCATGCACGGTTGTAGCGGCGGTTGGCGGGGGTCGGAAGTCGGTGGATCCAGGTGAACGGCATCGCGGCGCGCATGAAGGAACCGGCCAGCAGGATCTGGAAACAGTCGCTGAGATGGTCGGCGTCGCGGTCATCGATGGTGGGGAGCAGAGTCCGGCCCAGAATCTTCGCAGTGACCGAGGTCAGTTCGGGCAGGACGTCGATTTCCTGGCCTGCCCGCCAGCGTCGAGTCAAAGCGGCGCTCTCCTCGCGGATCACTTCATCGTAAGAATCGGTGCGCGCGGGGGTGAAAGCTGGCTGCATCAGCCGCCGCTGGCGGCGGTGGTCGGTGTGTCCGGCGGTCACCAGGCCGTTGCCCAACAGGTCCCGGGCCCGGTCCAGAAGCGAGCCGCCCTTGTCGAACGAGTTGACCCGCCCGACGAGCATGTCGTGAACCAGCTCCCGACAGCACACCAGGTAGGCGGGGCGCGGACCCAGACGCAGCCTGAGCACGGGCTCCGCCCGCCCGCACTCCTGGAGCCAGTCGAGGGGGTCGCGCAGGAGACGGGGACCATGCCCCAGCAGCGGGATATCGCCCGGCGCCAGCGGCACGCCCTTCACGGTGCTGGGGGTGTCGACCTCTTGCATCCGATTCTCCTTCCAAGGGCGAGCTGTCCGGTGCTCACCGCACGAACCCGAGTCCGGTAGCGCGCGTTGCTTCGACGTCAGCAGCAACACCGTCCAGTCGGTCTATGTCTGGCCCCCTGAGCGAGCGGATTTGTCTCCGGTCTTGCCTCCTATGCGGGTCGTCTCCCGGGCTCGTTGCTGCAGGCGAGGTCTGCCGCGTGCTGCTCCAGGGGGCGACGCAGCAGCTTGCCCACAGTGTTGCGGGGCAGTGTCCGGATCGGGATGAACCGGGTGGGGCGTTTGTAGCCGGCGAGGTTGCGGATGCAGTGGGCGATGAGCTCGCGTTCGTCGAAGTCGTCGGTGGCGGTGGGCTGGATGAAGGCGACCGGGGTCTGGCCGGAGGTGTCGCAAGGGGCAGGAACGACGGCGGCTTCGGTGACCCATTCCAGGGTGCGCAGGACGTGCTCGATTTCGGCGGGGTACACGTTCTGGCCGCCGCGCAGGATGAGGTCGCTGCGCCGGTTGAGGATCCAGATGCGGCCGTCGGCGTCCTGGTAGCCGAAGTCGCCTGTGTTCAGCCAACCGTCGACGATGGTCTGGGTGGTGGCCTGGGGGTTGTTCCAGTAGCTGCGCATCAGGCCGGCACTCTTGAGGTGGAGGATGCCGGCCTGGTAGGGGTGTGCGGGGCGGCCGTCTGTGGTGGTGATGCGGGCCGTCACTCCCGGCATGGGCCGGCCCGCGCAGGTCGCGCCGGCGACGGCGGGCGCCTCGGGCTTGTCGTCCGGGGCCAGGGAGATGACGGGTCCGCCCCCTTCAGTGATCCCGAAGATGGTGCGCATGCCGCTGCCGAGAGCCTCTGCGGCCGCGTGGGCGAGTTCGGGCGGGCAGGGCGCGCCCCCGTGTGTGACCAGGCGCAGGCTGGTGAGGTCACTCTCGGACAGCTGCCGGCAGTCCAGCAGCAGTCGCAGCATGGTCGGGACGAGGAAGGTGTGTCGTACCTGCCATTGCTCGACAGCTGTCAGGAAGCTTTGGGGGGTGAACTGGTCGAGGACGGTGACGGGGGCGCCGGCGCAGAGATAGTCGAGGGCGATGGTGATACTGCCGTGACACAGCGGGCTGGTGTGCAGGTAGGTGTCCCTCTGGGCCTGGCCGATCTCGGCCTGCCATGAGAACGCCTGGTGGCGGAAGTAGTTCTGGTCGCAGACCACGCCTTTGGGGGAGCCGGTGGTGGCGGAGGTGTGCAGGATCATCACAGGATCGGTGAGACCAGCACCCCCGAGAGTGCCGACGGCGGTGGCGGGGGCAGGGGGGTCCGGTAGGTCTGCCACGCTGTTGATGGCCAGGAGCGGCAGAGCTGGGCGCAGGTGTTCCAGGCGTGGGAGTCCGCTGGTGTCGACGAGGGCGTAGCTCGGGGTGACCTGCTGGAGGATGGCACTGAGCTCGCGGTCGGTGAGCGCGGGATTGAGCGGAACCGCGATGGTGGCGCTGAGGGCACAGGCGAACACTGTCGCCAGGATTTCCACGCAGTTGGTGCTGAGCATGATCACTCGGTCACCGGGTGTGGTGTGCGCTGCGATGGTGTGGGCCAGCGCGTGGGCGTCGCGGTGCAGGCGGCTCCAGGTGACAGTGCGGCGTACGTCCCGCAGTGCGATCGCATCGGGCGCGCTGGAGCGGTGTTGATCCAGTACCTGTTGCAGCCACATCGTCAGGCACGTCCCCGCTCGGAGGTGCCCTCGGTGCTGGTGCCGGTGCCGGCAGCTGGAGAAGTGGCGAGGAGTTCGGCCACGGCGGTGATGGAGTCCAGGCCGCCTGCCTCGTGCGGGGTGAGCGGCCGGTCCAGAACGGCCTCGCAGCGAGCGATGAGCTGGATCGTCGCCAGCGAGTCGACTCCTGCGTAGGCCAGGAGGTCGGTGTCGCTGATCAGGTCGGACATCGACGGTGGGCGCAAACACCCGCGCAGCAGATCGCGGGCCTGGGCGAGATGTGCGGCTACGGGCGTCATCGCGCCTTCCAAGGCGTTGCGCTGACCAGCCCGAACATGGCCCGCGGCTCCCGGTCGACAGTGTCATGGACCAGGGACTCCGCGTCCTTGCCGGTGCAGGGCAGCAGGCGGTTGAGACGGCTTCCGAAGCAGGCTGCAATAAAGTCGCGGGTGTCGGGGAAGTCCTGTCCGCCGGGGAAACGCCGGGGGATGAACGCAAGGCCGACATCAATGGGTTTCCAGCATCCGTCCTCGAACACCTCACTCCAGGCGTGCTCGCCGCCGACCACACCCAGTAGGTAGCCACGCCGCGCCCGCGCCCTCAGCCCTGCGGCGCGCAGCCGGTCGGTGATGACGCGGCTGACGACGATGCAGTCGGCCGTCCCCTGCTCCCACGCCTGGTGGTGATTCATGCGCAGCGGCTCGGCGACGCATTGATAGACAACGGTGCGGGCATGAAGATCAGCCAGCATCTCGCGGAAGATGTCACAGGCCCGCCGGTCACGGACCTGGCCGTGCGCGCCGGTGATACGCAGCGCCGCCTGGTGGCCGCGGGCGTCGAACTGAGCGCCTTGTGGTGGCAGGTCCAGTCCTGTGGAGGGCAGCACGCTCACGCCCGGGGCGTCGAAATCCGGTACCCGCAGCCGATAGCGACCCGGTTCTCCCTCCGGGAGGCGCACGGTCACCAGCCAGTCCCTGGGATCGAGCCATTCACTGGAGGGGCCGGTGGAGAATGCCAGAGCGAAACGCAGGGCCATCTCCAAGGTGGTGCGCTCGCTCGCGGACATGAGCCCGACGTTCATGAGGTCGGCCCGCTCGAAGAGGAGACCCCGCTTGGCGTCCACGCGGAAAGGCAGGCCGTGCTCGGTGAGCTTGACGACATGCTCGGGTGGTGTGCGCAGCAACGCCGCCGCCGCCTGGACGTCGGTGTCGTAACGGGCTACCGAGACTGGGGTGGTGTGGAAGCGGTCCAGCGAGGCGAGGAGTGACTCGAAGGAGACTGGTGCGTCCGCGGTAAGGGGGACTGGATCCAGCGAGTGCACCCAAACGTCGTCGGACGTCGTGGCTGGGGAGTCCGTCGGGAGCGGGATCGTAACCTCCGGAAGACTGGCCGGCCCGACCCGGCCGGTCCAAAGGGAAAAGGCACCACGCAAACCGGGCGTCCCGCAAAGCCAGAAGATGAGGACAAGCAGATCTGGCTGCGGTTGCCGTCGATGCCGTGCCACCGGCTTCGATGAAGCGCAACTGATCTGGAAAACGATGCCGTTGAACCTCAGTCACGGCCCCGGCCGGTGGGCGATCCCGCCCTCAGTCAAATACCGCGCGAGCGTGTGCTGCCGGCCTGGCGCATACTCCTGCCGCCTCACACCGACGCCATCCCCACCCCCGGCCCAGCCGCACAGATGAAGTCGCGCAGTACCTCAAGGGCCTCAAGCAGGCAGGTCGTCCTTGGCAGCGGCCCAGGACTTGCGCTATACGAATTCGAAGAGGCGTTCGTCGGCCGCGTGTTGAATACCCGTCGGGTCCAGCGAGGCGTTACCCAGCGACTGAGCGCCCACGCGACCTCCTGGATGAACAGCTATCCATGCGATGGCGGCGCAGGGGTCCAGCAGCCCCGTTTCCTTGACAGAGTGCCCGTTGGATCGGAGCACAAGCCACCCATGCTAGAGCCCATGGAAGTGCGGACATCTCCGAGTTCCCCTTCGATCCCGTGCGCCCCCCAGTGGCCCGGGCCCGGTCGCAGGCCAGGCTGATCATGCCGGCGCATACAGTACGATGCTGCTCACTCTGGGTAAGACCGGCGCCAAGAGGAGTTCGGAGTGTGCCAACCAGTAACCATCGTCTGCACTCGCACTCCCGGGGCAGCCACGACCGCGTCTTCCAGGTTTTCGGAATTGACGGCGGTTCTCGGCGATCCCGTCACCCGGGGCCAGCGCTTGCTCGACGCGGCGAGCTCGTAGATCGCACCGCCGCCCGGTCAGCCCCGATATCGGCTCGGCGAAGGTCTTGGCCGCACAGCCGGGCACTGGGCAGAAGAAGCCACGCACCTGCACGTTGATTGCCGTCCGCCGAGACTGCTCAGAGCAGCGTCGGCAATCCACCGGAAGTGGTGGAGGCACCGACCCCACGCCAGGTCGTGCGCCGTGCGAGGCGGCTGGCGCCGGACTGTGCGCCCTACGGGCTGCTCGCCGAGCGGAAAAGTGGCAGCTGGCGTGACTGAGCTGTGACCTCTGGTATTCGGAATATCCTCCACCGCGCAGCACAGGAAGAGCGAGACATGTCGACTCTCACAGGATCATGGCCTTACCGCAACGCGTTCATGGAACTGCTGACCGACATCCCTCGTGCGTGCACGCCGGCCGATGTCGAACGCCTGCGGCGGGTGCAAGGCGAATATGCAGCGCTCATTGAGTCGCACGGCCCCGGGCTGCTGTCCTTGGACGACCTGCTCAGCCCCGTCGGGTTCCGGTTCGGTGAGGCCAGTGCGGACATCAAGCCGCACCCAGCCGAGCACTCGGTGGCGGCCGAGGTCGAGTCCTGGATGCGCGCGAGCGGACTGTGGCTGAGCACGACGCCCCACATCGTCCGAGCGTGCAGCTGGGTGTATCCCACGGCGAGCAGGGCGGCGCTGACGCAGCAAAGCAAGGTCGTCTCGCTCGACTGGTATCTCAACGACACCCAGGGAAGAGACTTGGCTGGCGTGCATGCGCAGGGCGAGCCCCAGCTGTCCGCGGCCGTCGTGGCCATGTGTGACAACCTCGACGCCGTGCCCAGCCGCGAGGGTGTCCAGGAAGGGGCGGTCAGGCACCTCCTGCGCGAGATGCGCGCCGACTCCCCACAGCCCTGGTTCGCCTGCTTCCTCAGTCGCTTTCGCGATCAAGTGCAGCTCACGCACCAAGATCTCGGGATCCCCGCAACGGGGGTCGTGCCATCGATGTTCGGATACATCCAGCAGCGGATCCTGACTTCCGGCATGGTCTACATGACCTCGTTGCTGGAGTTCGGCCTCGACACCTACCTCAGCGACCTCTACCGCGATCCCGACAACCTTGTCTCCGCGCTCGACCGTCTCCTGTTCCTGACGGCGGCCATCCCGTCTCTCGGAAACGATGTCGTGTCCTTCGAAAAGGAAGTCATCGACCTCGGGTCCAGTAACAACCTCATCACCGTCCTTGCCCTGAACCGCCCAGGGACCGGCCTGCTCGACGCGATCACGGCCAGCGGCTACATCGTCGCCGACATGATCCAGGAGTTCGTCACCCTCTCCTCGCACGTCGCCTGCCTCGCCGAGGATCTGCGCCCACGAGACGAGCACAGGGCCTGCGCCCTGCTGCGCTACCTCGGCGGCCTCGACGCGATGATGAAAAGCCAATGGAACTTCCACGCAGTCAGCCTCCGCTACCGGTACCCGAAATCCCTCTGGAGGGAGATGGCCGTGGACGAGGCGGTTACCACCCGACACGCAGAGGCTGCACTGCGGCTCACCCGACCCGACCGACAAAGTGACTCCCGCGGTACCCCGTCGCCCAGGCTTTGACGCGGCCGAGCGTCCTTAGCCTGCTCCGCGCGGCCGGGAGCCCGGACGCAGGCCCAAGCCAGCGCAAGGAGCACCCTCTCCTCACTGTCTGGGGACGCTCCCAGACCAACCACTCCAAACAGTCACCCAATCCGGTGCCTTCCTCGCATGGCTCGCCAGCCACGGCCGAGCCATCGGGCAGTGCCAGCAGGCCGACATCGACGCGAGAGCCTGGCCACCCGCCGTCCGTCGCAGTCACCTCCGGGTCCCACACCAGGACCTCACCATCGAGGACCAGGCCGTACGGCAGCTACTCCGCCGCCGCCTCACGCCGGGCGGCGAGGCGGGCCCGGCGGTGGCCGTGGTGACCAGACGCTGGTGTTGCTCACGCCACCTCAACGATCTTGAACCGCCGGGGACACGACCGTAACGCTGCAGATGGTGGCCCTCTCAGTACCTGTTTTCTGAACCTAAAAGGCCAGGTCAGAGACAGGACGACACCGGCCAAGCTATATGGGGACGTTCGTCGAACGGTTGCGGTGACCGTTCGACGAACGGCAGTCCTGAGCTGTATGGGGCAGGTGTCAAGCTCTCGTACGGCACCTGGGTCAGGGGCACTCGGCTGCCCCCGGTCAGCCTGGGGGGTGGTTCTGAGGTTCGGGCTAGACCAAGTTGTGGACCGAGTGTCGAATAAAGCTGGCCTCGCAGTCGCTGGTGCAGCCCTTCTTGTACTCGTAGTAGGAGTCGTTGTAGCCGTCGATGTCGGTGGGGAACACCTCGTCCTTACGGTCCCCCGACACGGAGATCCCGGTGTCGGCCCCGGTGTCGGCGGCCTGAGCAGGCAGCGCCAACGTCCCGAGTACGGCACCAGCAAGGACAGCGGATGCGGCGATACGCCGCGCAAGGATCTTCATGCCGGACTAACGCTCTACCTCATCGAGTGGTTGTGGCCCACGGCAGAGGAGCTAAGCCGCCCTACCGCCCCTGAGCTGCGCTCCTGGGTCAGCGGTGCACCGCGCTCGCGCAACAGCGCGTTGCACGCGTTGCGCCAGGCCATCAGGGCCGCGACGGGGGCCGCACCCCGACAGAACTTGCGACCATGCGACACCCGCGGTCGGGGTCCCTCGTGCGAGTGGACCCGGGGCCGCCCGCGAACCGGTCCGGTCCCAACGCCGTCGCAGAGCTCATGAAGCCGATCGACGAGCAGCACATCGCGGAGCCCGGCCTGGTGGTCCTGGACATCACCGGCGGGGACGAGGACACCGTCCGGGCCGTCATGGCCGCGCTGGAAGAGCGCTGGGCCACATCAGGCATCGCCCCCGTACGCCGAGATCCCGGCGAGCCCGGGGTCCGGGCCCGGATCTACGCCGACGTCCTGCGCCCGGGACGAGACGGCCCGTGAGCCTGGGCAAGCCCTGCACGAAGGGCTTGCCCAGGGTCGCCTAAGGCTTGCCCAGGCTTTCAGGCTCCTCGGCCTCCACCTCCCACAGGGGATGCGCACGCCCGGAGCCGTAGCAGTGGAAGCACAGTCCATCCCCGGAGGTGCTGTGCGCGTCGATGGTGTCGACGGCATTGCGCAGGAGCCGGGTGAGGCCGTCGATGTGGCCGGCGTGGAGGGCGAGCTGGTGGCGCTTGCCGACCAGGATCTCCAGTGCGGTCCCGGGCGTGGCAGCGCCCAGTTCGTAGGTGATGCCGCGGGTGAGGGTGGTGATCAGTTTGTGGAGGTGGCCCACCGTCTCCCCTCCGGACAGCTCCACTCGCGCGGTGAAGCCGATGTCGCCGGGCCGGGTGAGAGAGAGGAACGCGTCGGGGCGGTCGAGGGGTAGAAGGTGGCCGACGGGATCAACGTGGGCTCCATGGAGGGAGGCGAGGGCGTGCCACATGTCTCCCGGGAGGGTCGGCACAAGCCTGGCGTTGTCGTGATGGTGTCGTCTCATGACTTCGTCATACGGCCGGTGCGGGGGCGTCGGCCGGCTCCGGGCCGCCGCGTCCCAGACGGTGACGCCACGGCCTTGGAAGGCGTCCCGTCCTGCGGCCCGGACGCTGGGCAAGCCCTCCGCACCGTCCGCACCGGGGGCTTGCCCAGCAGGGGACGATGACCGGTCAGCGGGCTGCCCGTGACCGATCCGACTCCCGCGATCGGTCAAACGGCACGTTCAGCGCCGTGACCGGTCCGTGCAACTCCCGCCGGGCCGGTGACCGCTCATCGGTCACCAACCAGTAGCAGCCTCGCCGGGGAGCCAGGACTGACGGTGACCGATGACGCCGCCGCCCGCTCCGGTGGTGGGCAAGCCTGTGCGCGGGGTGGCTTGCCCAGGCTCCCCTCGGGCTTGCCCAGCGTGCGTCGCGGTCAGCCGCGGCGGCGGAGGAAGCCGCGGCCGGGCCTGGCCGGCTCCCGGTCGCCCTCCGAGGGCGGCGGTACAGCAGCCGGGAGGCGGGCGGCCTGTTCGCGGGCGACGTCGTCGGCGTGGCAGGTGCCGCACACGGTCAGGTCCCCGGCCGTCCACGCGCCACCGCGCGCGGTGATCTCCTCCCAGCGCTCATCAGTGAACTTCTGCCCGCACCGCCTGCACACCGGCCGCTGCGCCTCCCGCTCCTCGGCCCGGCGTTGTGCCGCCCGCTCGTCGGCGCGGGCGGCCTGGTCGCGGTAGAGGGCGTCGCCGTCGGGGTTGTCGAGCGCGGCCGTCAGCGTCTGCTCGCCGGTCCGTCCCAGCCGCCGCCACACCGGCGCGTCGGCGCCGTGGTCCTGGAGCTGCTCCAGGGTGGTCACGAGAACGGGCACCGCCTGGCCGTAGTCCCGCGCGGTGATCCCCCGGCGGTAGGTGTCGTAGCGGCGCGGCGCCCAGTAGCGTCGGCCGGCCTCCTCCAGCACGGCGACCGTGTTGGCGACCTTCGTCTCCGTGGTGTCCGCGAACACGAAGGCCACCGGAGGCAGGCCCTCCCGGCCGGTCGGCGGGTAGACCCGGCGCCACAGCCGTTCCTCGTGGTCGACGTGCTCGATCGCGTCCGGCCGGGAGCGGACCAGGTCCACGGTGTGCTTGTCCGCACCCTGGAGCAGCAGCCGGCCCCACTCCCAGTACCGGCGCAGCTTTTGCACCAGCTCGTGGGCGTCCTCGGTACGGCGGTCGATCTCCAGCAGCAGCACCGGCACCCCGGCCGCCGGCGCCCGCACCACCAGGTCCGCCCGCTGCACGAAGCTGTTGCCCAGCCGGTGCCCGATCTCCGTCTGGAACCCGAGCCGGTGGCCGATCCCGGCGCGGTGGAGCTCGGCGGCCGTCGAGGTGACCGCCGCGGCGTGGTCGTCGTAACTGGTGCCGAGCAGCTTCCCGGTCACCGGGTCGTACTTCTCCTCGCGCAGCACCGACACTCGTATGCCCTTCGGCTCCAGCAGCTTCTTCGCTTCGCCGTGGCCTCGCTTCGTCAGCACCCACACCTGCCGCTGGTCGTCCCGGACCGTTTCGATCCTCACCAGGTGGTGGTCCTCCAGATCCAGGAGGTTGTCCCGTACGAGCTTGTCGTGCTTGTTGTCCGGACGGGTCAGCTTCCACAACTGATCGGGCGTAGCCCTCTGGAAGATCCCCAGCGCTTCAAGCAGTTCCCGGCGCCTGGGTCCGGTCGAAGTCCTCCTGTGCTTGGGCTTCCTCGGGACATGAGGGTTGTCGGACCTTCGGCGACCCCTTGCCCGTCCGGTCTGACCTGCGGATACGCCCGGCCCCTCGGGACGGGCGTATCCGCAGGTCAGAACGGCCGGGCGAGCAGTCGCCGAAGGTCCGACAATCCTCAGTGCCCGAGGAAGCCCAAGCACAGGAGGACGTCGACCGGACGCAAACGCCGTGAACCACTTAAAACCTGTTTCTTTTACACAATTCCACA
>NZ_JARAYQ010000096.1:0-28397 GCF_033794505.1 Streptomyces sp. MB09-01
CCGCCCACGCCCCGCACCTCCGCACACGCCGCGGCCCGGCGGTCGGTGAAGACCGCCGGGCCGGCGTGGTGGCAGGTCTCGGACCTGGGTCAGCGGTAGTTCACGAACTGGATCGCGAAGTCCAGGTCCTTGCCCTTGAGCAGCGCCTGGACCTCCTGCAGGTCGTCACGGCTCTTGGAGCTGACGCGCAGCTCCTCGCCCTGGACCTGGGCCTTGACGCCCTTGGGACCCTCGTCCCGGATGATCTTCGCGACCTTCTTGGCGTTCTCCTGGGAGATGCCTTCCTCGATCGTGGCGAAGATCTTGTACTCCTTGCCGGACAGCTGGGGCTCGCCGGCGTCCAGCGCCTTGAGCGAGATCCCGCGCTTGACCAGCTTGGTCTCGAAGACGTCGAGGACGGCCTTCACGCGCTCCTCGGAGTTCGCCTCCATGAGGATCTTCTCGCCGGACCAGGCGATCGTGGCGCCGGTGCCCTTGAAGTCGTAGCGCTGCGAGAGCTCCTTGGCGGCCTGGTTGAGGGCGTTGTCGACCTCCTGCCGCTCGACCTTCGAGACGATGTCGAAACTGGAGTCGGCCATGTGCTGTGGCTCCTTGAAGTCGGTTGTGATCGCCCCGGAGGGCGCGGCCGGACATCCCCGGCCCGCTCCGCAAAGCCTAGCCACCGCGCCCACCCGCAACGCTGATCAATCCGGTGGCGAAGCACCCCCGGTCATCAGGTATCGTTTACGTCGTTGCCAGGGAGCGCCGCCGCAAGGCGGAAAAAATGGCAGCAAATCTTGGCGGTGTGCCCGAGTGGCCAAAGGGAGCAGACTGTAAATCTGCCGGCTCAGCCTACCCAGGTTCGAACCCTGGCGCCGCCACGCGAAAGAAGCCCCTCTGATCTGCGGAAACGCAGGTCAGAGGGGCTTCCTCGTTAACGCCGGGACCGCGGTGCTAAGGCCGCGCCGGCCTCAGCACCGTGGTGGGGGCCTCAGGAGCAGCCCGCGACCGTGCCGGCGCAGTTCGCGGGCAGGTTCTTGATGATCTTGCTCTCCTTGAGGGTCACGACCGCGCCGGCCTGGTTGTTGATGCCGCCGCCGACGTTGGCGGCGCGGTTCTCCGCCACCGTCGTGCGCTCCAGGGTCAGCTGCGTGTCGCCTCCGGCTTCCTCGGCGTTGTTGATGCCGCCGCCGTCGTGCCCGGCCGAGTTCGCCTCGACCTTGGTCTTCTTCAGTGTCGCGGTGCCGGCGTTGTTGACGCCGCCGCCGTCGTTGCCCGCCCTGTTGGCGGCGAGGGTGGACTGCTGGATCTCCAGGGTCCCGCCCGCGACGTTGTTGACGGCGCCGCCGTTGAGGCCGGCCCAGTTCTCGATGAGCTTGCTGTGCTTGATCTTCGCGGTGCCCAGGTTGTTGATGGCGCCGCCGTTGCCGTCACGCGCCTCGTTGTTCGTGATGAGGCTGTGCTCGACGGTCAGCGTGCCCTCGTTCTGGATGCCGCCGCCGTTCTCGTCCGCCGTGTTGCCGGCGACGGTGGTCTTGCGGAGCGTGAGGGTGCCGGTCGCGCTGTTGCTGAGGCCGCCGCCGTCCCCGGGGTCGTCCGTGGGGGACGTGGCCACGTTGGTCAGGATCTCGGTGTCGACGAGGGTGACGTCGCCGCCCTCGTTGGAGATGCCGCCGCCGGTCCCGCCGGCCTGGTTGCCGGCGACCTGGCTGTCCTCCAGGCGCAGGGTGCCCGCGTTGGCGATGCCGGCGCCGTTCCCGTCGGTACGACCACCTGTCACGGTGACGCCCTTGAGGGTGAGGGTGCCGCCCTCTTCGACCGAGAGGAGGCGGAAGAGGGGGCTGCCGCCGGTCACCGAGCGGATCAGGGTCGAGTTGTGGCCGACGATCGCGACGTTCCCGGTGACGGGCGGCAGGGCAATGCCCGAATCGTCGCCGAAGTCGTCCACGAAGCGGTACGCACAGTCCTTGGCCAGGTTGATCGTGCCGCCCGCGGCATTCGTATTCGCCTGCTCGACGGCGGTGATGAGCGCGGCGACATCGCCACAGGCGACGCTCACCTTGTTCGGCGCCTGCGCCATGGCCGGCGAGGCCGCCATGCACATGCCCACGCTTGCCGCCACGGCACATCCAGCGAGTACGAGACGATTCTTCATCGATGCGCTTCCTCTCGGTTACAAGCCGGGCAGCTCTCCGCTCCTCTCCCTGCACGTGGAGAGGAGGAGGAACCTGATCATGGAGCCCGGCAAGACGGTACGAGTGGTATCGCTCGCGGCGGTGCATCTCCCGCACCCTGGATCGGACGCTCTGAGATTGCATTCGAATGGCGGTCGCCCGTTCGCTCCGGCCCTGCGCACCACGGCCCCGCCCGGCGTCAATTCCGCGGCGGCGGCACCGCGGACCGCGACCCCGGCACGCCGAGCACCAGGGCGGCAGCGGATGGTGCTCCCCGGGCCGCCCAAACGGTTCGAAGAAGCCCGTCGCGCCCGAAGACCAGGGCGGAGCCGGCTTCAGAGAGTCCACCGTCGGCCCATCGGCCGCATCGTCGCGGGCTCCGGTTCGTTCACCCGGAGTGAAGTGGACATCTGATACACGGGGGAAGGTGGGCGGCGGGGTGCTCGTCGCCCTGCTCGGCGCGGGGATTCCGGCTCTGATGGGAGCGGCCCTGCACACGGACGTGGGGGAGCCGTACCAGGAGACCCGGCTGTACTTCGGCACCGAACGCCCCGACGGCCGAGGCCCCGTCGAGGAGCGGGAGTTCATGCGGTTCCTGGACGCGGAGATCACCCCCTCCTTCCCCGAGGGACTGACCCTCCACGACGGGTACGGCCAGTGGCGGGGCAAGGACGGCAAGACCGTCCGCGAGACCTCGTACGAAGTGGTGCTCCTGTACCCGGAGAAGGAGGCCGACGAGCGCAGCACGCGCATCGAGCGGATCCGGCAGGCCTACGAGGACCGGTACCAGCAGGATTCGGTCGGGCGGTCCGACGACAAGGTCAACGCCGGGTTCTGAGCCACCGCCCGAACCACCGCCCGAACCACCCGTCCGAGCCCCCGCCCGGGTGGCCGTCGCTGTGGCCGTCGCTGTGGCCGTCGCTGTGGCCGTCGCGACGGCCGTCAGTTGCCCGCCACGTCCTTGACGGCCACCTGCACCGGGGTCGAACCGGAGATCAGCTCCAGCGTCAGGCCCGCCGTCGCCGGGGTCTCGACCAGCTCGGCCAGCACCGCCGCCACGTCGTCGCGCGGAACGGCCCCACGGCCCGTCTGCGCCTCCAGACGGACCAGACCCGTCCCGGCGTCGTCGACCAGCGAGCCGGGGCGCAGGACGGTCCACTCCAGGCCCAGACGGGTGCGTACGTGGTCGTCGGCCTCGCCCTTGGCCCGCAGATAGGCGTCGAAGACCTCGTCGCCCCCGTGGTGCGCGTCCGCACCCATCGAAGAGACCATCAGGAAGCGCCGCACGCGGGCCCGTTCGGCCGCATCGGAGAACAGCACCGCCGCGCCCCGGTCCACGGTGTCCTTCCGCTCGATACCGCTGCCGGGGCCCGCGCCCGCCGCGAACACCGCCACGTCCGCGCCCTGCAGGATCCCGGCCACGTGTTCAACCGACGCCGACTCCAGGTCGCAGAGCACCGGCTCGGCGCCCGCCTCCCTGAGGTCGTCGCCCTGTGCCGGATCGCGGATGATGCCCGCGACCTCGTACCCGCGCGCGGCGAGCAGGCGCTCCAGCCGCAGCGCGATCTGACCGTGTCCACCCGCGATGACGATGCGCATGCCCCGACCGTACGACGAGCCGGGCGCCCACGCCCGCGAACGCACGGCGAACTTCAGGGACCGGGCTCCGTACGGCCCTGCCGGGGCAGGTCGAGCGCCACCGCGACCGCGGAGTCGCAGTACTCCCGTACGGCACTCGTACGGGCTACCACCCGCCCGCGGTGGATCACGATCCTGCTGTACGCGAGGGACAGCACGCCCGCGATCCGGTCCCCGCGCACGGCGAGCAGCTCCGCCGGGAAACCGGCCTCCACCCGCACCTCCGGCAGGCCCATGGCCTCGCGGGCGCAGGCGCTGACCGAGTCGTAGGCCTCGCCCGCCCGGAGCCCGCCCTGGGAGGCAAGCAGGTACGCGGCCTCCAGCGGGTCGCCGCGGCCGACCGGGTTCCCGGCGTCCCGCAGTGCCCCGCTGCCGGCCGCGACCCGTACGCCGGCGGCCCGCAGCAGGCGTACGGGCGCGGTGCGCAGGCCGCGGCGCTCCAGGGCCGCACAGTCGCCCTGGGGCAGGCAGGTCACCCGTACGCCGGCCGCCGCCAGCTGGTCGGCGGAGCGGGCCGCCGCGTCCAGGGGGAGCCGGGACAGACCGCCGCAGGGGCCGATGGTCACCCCGGGGCGCAGCCCGCCGGCCATCGCCACGAGCCGGGAGAGGCGGCCGGGATCGTCACCGTCCGTGTGCAGATCCACAGGGCAGCCGTGCTCGTCGGCGAGTTCCAGGACGGCTTCGAGGAAGCCCGTCGGGTCCGGGTCCAGGTCCGGGCAGCCGCCGATCACGGAGGCGCCCATCTTGACCGCGTCCCGGAGCATGGCGAGCCCGTCCGCGCCGGCCACCCCGGTCAGCAGCCGGGGGACGGCCACGGCGGTGAGGTCGGTGAGCCCGCGCAGGGAGCGCCGGGCCTGGAGCACGGCCTCCATCGGGCCGAGTCCGTGCACGTCGCCGATCCGGACGTGGGAGCGCACGGCGGTGGCGCCGTGGCCGAGTTGGAGCAGGGCCGCCTCGGTGGCCCGGCGCTGGACCTCGTCGGGGGTGTAGGAGACGGGCCCCTCGCCGTCGGCGGTCAGCGCGGTGTCCCCGTGGGCGTGCGGCTCGGCGGGGGCGGGGAGCAGCAGGTAGCCGCCCAGGTCGACCCGGGAGAGCGCGGGGGAGGGGAGGCTGCCCGCGGTGCCGACGGCCTGGATCCGGCCGCCGCTGAGGCGGACGTCGACGGTCCGGCCGTCGGTGAGGCGCGCCCCGGCGAGCAGCAGGCTGGTGGCCTCGGCTGCGGCCGCGTTGCCGTTGCCACTACGGGGCGGCTGGAACGGCTGCTGCGGCTGGCTGTCGGACATCGCGCTCCTGCGGTGGCTCGGGCGGTTCCTGGGCCCTGGCCGCGGCCTACGGCCCAAGATCACGCAGCGTGCTCAGAGCCTAGGGCGCGGCGCACCCCGCTTCAGGGAAGAGCGCAATAGTCGTACCGGTGTGGTGCCCGTACGCCGGGTGTGGTGCCCGTACGCCCGTACGCCGCGGTGTGGTGCCGGTACGCCGCGGCGCCCGCGCGTGCGCCCTGTAAGCCCGAGCGGCTCCGACTGACTCCGACCGGCTCCGACGACTCCGACCGGCGCCCCGCGTGGGTGTGAGCCCGCACACATTTCGGCCGGGAAGTGGGGTGGAAGTGGTTGGCAGGTTGATCGAGAAGGGCATCGGAACCCCCTCGGAGTCCCGTCGGAACCCCCTCGGAGCCCGGTCCCCGCAAAGGATTTGGGCGATCGGCAGGCAACCGTGTAATGTCTTCATCGCTCGCCCCAATAGCTCAGTCGGTAGAGCGTCTCCATGGTAAGGAGAAGGTCTGCGGTTCGATTCCGCATTGGGGCTCTGGTGAGAGAGGTTCCCCACCCTCGGGTGGGGAGCTGATCACATCAAAGCGGCGTAGCTCAGTCGGTAGAGCAAGCGGCTCATAATCGCTGTGTCACCGGTTCAAGTCCGGTCGCCGCTACACACAGTAGCCGATTGCGGGGTCGGTCTCCCGGTCGGCTACTCTTGTATGCGTTCATCCGTCCCAATTTCCGTCAAGGAGCACTCACGTGGCTGCCACCGACGTCCGCCCGAAGATCACGCTGGCCTGCGTGGAGTGCAAGGAGCGGAACTACATCACCAAGAAGAACCGGCGTAACAACCCGGACCGTCTTGAGATGAAGAAGCACTGCCCGCGCTGCAACTCGCACACCGCGCACCGCGAGACCCGCTGACCCCAGCGAAGTCTCGATAACAGGCACCGTCATGAGGTCGTCCCCTTCATTGGGGGGCGGCCTTGTGTCGTTTCCGTGCCCAGCCTGTCTTTGGCTTCTTTCTTCTTGCTCTTGTTCTTGTCCTTGCGTCCTGTCCTTGTGTCCTTGTCCTTGTGCCTTTCGTGTCCCTTCATCAGGAGGTAGTGAGCATGGCTCTCGACCAGTCCTTCGTGGGGCGGAGCTACCCGCCCACCGATCCGTACGAGGTCGGCCGGGAGAAGATCCGCGAATTCGCGGTTGCGGTGGGTGACGCCAATCCCGTCTACACCGACCCCGAAGCCGCCAAGTCGTACGGCTACTCCGATGTGATCGCGCCCCCGACCTTTGTGTTCGCCATCACCTTCAAGGCGGCCGGCCAGGTCATCGAGGACCCGCAACTGGGTCTGGACTACAGCCGCGTCGTGCACGGCGACCAGAAGTTCGCCTACTCCCGCCCGGTGCGCGCGGGTGACCGGCTCTCGGTGACCTCCACCATCGAGTCCGTGAAGTCGATGGCGGGCAACGACATCATCGACATCCGCGGCGAGGTCCACGACGAGACCGGCGAGCACGTGGTGACGGCGTGGACGAAGCTCGTCTCCCGCGCCCCCGAGGAGGCCTGACATGGCAGCGCAGATCCAGTACGCCGACGTCGAGGTCGGCACCGAGCTGCCGGCGGCGTCCTTCCCCGTGACGCGCGCCACGCTCGTCCAGTACGCCGGCGCCTCGGGCGACTTCAACCCGATCCACTGGAACGAGAAGTTCGCCAAGGAGGTCGGGCTGCCGGACGTGATCGCGCACGGCATGTTCACCATGGCCGAGGCGATCCGCGTCGTCACCGACTGGGTCGGCGACCCGGGTGCGGTCGTCGAATACGGCGTGCGCTTCACCAAGCCCGTCGTGGTCCCGAACGACGACCGCGGCGGGCTGATCGAGGTCACCGCCAAGGTCGCCGTGAAGCTGGGCGACAACCGCGTCCGGGTCGACGTGACGGCCATGAGCGCGGGCCAGAAGGTCCTGGGCATGTCCCGCGCGGTGGTCGAACTCGCCTGAGGTGGGTCTCGCCTGAGGTGGGTGGGGGAGGAAGGCTCTGGTGGGGGTGCCCCGGTGGCTCGCCCCCGGTGGCTCGCCCCCGGTGGGGTCTGGTGCTCGGTCGCCTCTGGTGGGGCCTCGGTGGGGCCTCGGCTGGGGGCGGGTTTCCCGTCGGTCTCATCGTCTTCCGTGGCGGGACGGTCCCTCAAGGGCGCTCCTTCGTCGCGTCGCTGCGCGATGGCCTGCGGCCACCCTTGACCGACCGTCCCGCCACGGAAAATCGAAGACAGGCGGGAAACCCCCGAAAGAACGGGCCGGGGGATCACAGCAGGGACGGCCGTGTCGGCGACCTCCAGGCTGGTCGGGGGGCGCGTTCACTTTCCTACGTGCCTCGCACGTCTCAGCGGCTGCGGCCCGTCTGTGGTGGCTGGGCATGAGCCGTCCTGGTGGGTGCGTGGTTCGCGCGTCTTGGCGGCTGCGGCCCGTCTGTGGTGGCTGGACATCGGCCGTCGCTGGTCGGTGCGTCGCTCGCACGGTGCGGCGGCCGCGGCCCGTCTGCTGCTGCGTACCAACCGCCACTGATCGGTGCTTCGCTCGCATGGCTGGCGGCTGCGGCCCGTCTGTGGTGGCTGGGCATGAGCCGTCGCTGGTTGGGTGCGTCGCGCGCATGGCTTGGCGGCGGCCCGTCTGGGGTCGGGCGTGAGGCCGCCGATCGGTGCGCGCTCCTGTATGAGGGTGGCCGTGGTCGACGGCCTCGCCGGATCTTGCGCCTTGCCGCGCGGCCCCTCGCCCTCTCGTCCCGGAGCGCGGCTGTGGGCCCCTTGACGAAGTTAGTGATTGAGTACTAACTTTGAAGCATGGCAAGGATGAGTGCAGATGAGCGGCGGGAGAGCGTGATTCGTGCGGCGATGCACGAGTTCGCTCGCGGTGGTTACTACGGGACCTCCACCGAGGCGATCGCCAAGCGGGTGGGCGTTTCGCAGCCGTATCTCTTCCGGCTCTTCCCCAACAAGCAGGCGATCTTCCTGGCCGCCTCCGCGCGCTGTCTGAAGGAGTCGCGGGACGTCTTCGCCGCCGCCTCCGAAGGGCTGCACGGCGAAGAGGCGCTGCGCGCGATGGCCAACGCGTACACCCGGCTGATCGCGGAAGACCCGGACAAGCTCCAGATGCAGCTGCAGGTCTACGTCACCGTGGCCGCCGCCGAAGCGGCCGGCGACCACGAGTTCGGCGAGATCGTCCGCGCCGGCTGGATGGAGCTCTGGGACACCGCCCATCTGGCGCTCGGCGCCGATCCGAACGAGACCACGACCTTCATGGCGTACGGAATGCTGATCAACACCCTCGCCGCCATGGGGTTCCCGCCCGAGCATCGGGTCTGGGAGGGCCTCTACCCGTCGGCCCGCGCCACGGGCCGCCTGGAGGCGTGATGCCGGGCGCGCCCTGCCGCGCGCGTCTTCTTGTCCGCAAAAGTTAGTCAGTAATAACTAACTTCCCGAGGGGGAATCGTGAACACGCAGGACACGGACACCAAGCTCCGGGGGCCCGCCGTCTGGGCCCTCGTCCTCACCGGCGTGGCCAGCTTCATGGCCGCACTCGACAACCTGGTCGTCACCACCGCCCTCCCCGCCATCCGCGAGGACCTCGGCGGCCGGCTGGAGGACCTGGAGTGGACGGTGAACGCGTACACGCTCACCTTCGCCGTCCTCCTGATGTTCGGCGCCGCCCTCGGCGACCGCTTCGGCCGCCGCCGGCTCTTCATCGCCGGCCTCGCGATATTCACCGGCGCCTCCGCCGCGGCCGCCCTCTCGCCCGGCATCGACGCGCTGATCGCCGCCCGCGCCGTGCAGGGTGTCGGCGCCGCGATCATGATGCCGCTCACCCTCACCCTGCTCACCGCCGCCGTCCCGGCCGCCCGCCGCGGCATGGCCCTCGGCATCTACGGCGCCGTCACCGGCCTCGCCGTCGCCAGTGGCCCCCTCATCGGCGGCAGCCTCACCGAGCACATCTCCTGGCAGTGGATCTTCTGGCTGAACGTCCCGATCGGCCTGGCGCTGATACCGCTCGCCCGTCTGCGGCTCGCCGAGTCCACCGCCCCGGGCGCCCGTCTCGACATCCCCGGCACCCTGCTCATCAGCGGCGGCCTCTTCGGCATCGTCTACGCCCTGGTCAACGCCAACTCCGAGGGCTGGAGCAGCGCCCCGGTCCTCACCGGCCTGATCGCCGGAGCCGCCCTTGTCGGGGGCTTCATCCACCACGGCTTCACCCACGCCAACCCCATGCTTCCCATGCGGCTCTTCCAGAACCGCGGCTTCCTCGGGATCAACATCGCCAGCCTGCTGATGTTCCTGGGCATGTTCGGCTCGATCTTCCTGCTCAGCCAGTTCCTCCAAGGCGTCGCCGGCTACTCGCCCACCGAGGCGGGACTGCGCATGCTCCCCTGGACCGGAATGCCGATGATCGTCGCGCCGCTGGCCGGGATCCTCTCCGACCGCATCGGCGGCCGTCCCGTCGTCGCCGCCGGCCTGGCGTTCCAGGCCCTCGGCCTCGGCTGGTTCGCGGCGGTCCTCAGCACGGACGTCTCCTACGCCGCCCAGCTGCCGCCGCTGATCCTCAGCGGGATCGGCATGGCCCTCTACTTCGCCCCCGCCGCCAACGTCCTGATGTCCACCGTGGTCCCCGCCGACCAGGGCAAGGCCTCCGGCACCAACACCGCCCTGCGCGAGGTCGGCGGAGCCCTCGGCGTCGCCGTCCTGGCCTCGGTCTTCTCCGCCCAGGGCGGCTACGAATCCCCGCAGGCCTTCACCGACGGCACCATCCCGGCCCTGTGGATCGGCGCCGTCGCCGTCGCCGTGGCCGCCGCCTTCGCCCTGCTCCTGCCGCGCCGGGCGAAGTCCTCCCCGGTCCCCGCCGTCGAGGCGGTCGCAGCGCCTGAGAAGGTGCCCGCCGCAGGCTGACCCGGGACCCCGCTCGCCGGCCGGGGCCCGACCCCGCTCGCCGGCCCGACCCCGCTCGCCGGCCCGGGCCCGCTCGGGAGGCGGCCGGGAGAACCGCAGCACCGCCCGCGCACGAAGATCCGTACGACTCATCGTGAAGGAGCGCCCGCCGCCATGCCCGACATCCCCTGGTCCACGCCCACCCAGGCCGCCCCCGACGCCGAGGTCTACGTCATGGCCTCCCGCTTCGAGACCACCACCCTCGCCGGGGCCGTCAAGTTCCTCCTCAAGACCCCCGGCATCGTCCTGCAGATCCGCAAGGCTTCCGGCGCCCACGGGGTCGCCCTGCGGGCCCGGGTCCTCCGGCGCACCTTCCTGACCCTCTCCGCGTGGGAGGACCGTGACGCGCTCTACCGGTTCGCGCGGAGCGAGCCGCACCGGTCCAGTTCCCGCGCAGCCGCCGCGTCCATGAAGGAATCCGCCTTCACCTTCTGGACCGTGCGCCCCTCCGAGCTGCCCATCGGCTGGGAGGAGGCCGAGCGCCGCCTGGCCGAACAGAAGGCCGCCTCGTGAGTCACGGTCCGTGGCCCCGCAGGGATGCGAGGGGCACGGACCGTACTCTTGTCCACGTGCAGGAACTCCACGATGCCCCCCTCGCCCCGCTGACCACCTTCCGTCTCGGTGGCCCCGCTGCCCGCCTGGTCACCGCGACCACCGACGCCGAGGTCGTCGCCGCCGTGCGCGCCGCGGACGAGAGCGGCACACCGCTCCTGGTCATCGGCGGCGGCAGCAACCTGGTCATCGGCGACCAGGGCTTCGACGGCACCGCCCTGCGCATCGCCACCACCGGCTTCGACCTGGACGGCACCACCCTGGAGCTCGCGGCCGGCGAGAACTGGAGCGACGCCGTCGCCCGCACCGTCGAGGCCGGCCTTGCCGGTATCGAGTGCCTCGCCGGAATCCCCGGCTCGGCCGGCGCCACGCCCATCCAGAACGTCGGCGCCTACGGCCAGGAGGTCTGCGACACGATCACCGAGGTCGTCGCCTACGACCGCACCAGCGGCGAGACGGTCACGCTGACCGCCGCCGAGTGCGCCTTCCGGTACCGCAACAGCACCTTCAAGGACCAGCCCGAGCGCTACGTCGTCCTGCGCGTCCGCTTCGCCCTGGAGGACGCCGGCGGCCTCTCCGTGCCGATCAAGTACCCCGAGACCGCCCGCGCCCTCGGCGTCGAGGCCGGCGACCGGGTCCCGGCCGCCACCGCGCGCGAGACCGTGCTGCGCCTGCGCGCCGGGAAGGGCATGGTCCTCGACCCCGCCGACCACGACACCTGGTCGGCCGGCTCCTTCTTCCACAACCCGATCCTGACGGACGAGGCCTACGCCGCCTTCCTCGCCCGCGCCCAGGACCGCCTCGGCCCCGGGACCGCCCCGCCCGCCTACCCCGCCGGCGAGGGCCGTACGAAGACCAGCGCGGCCTGGCTGATCGACAAGGCCGGCTTCACCAAGGGCTACGGCACCGGCCCCGCGCGCATCTCCACCAAGCACACCCTCGCCCTCACCAACCGCGGCGAGGCCACCACCGAGGACCTCCTCGCCCTGGCCCGCGAGGTCGTCGCGGGCGTCCACGCGGCCTTCGGCGTCACCCTCGTCAATGAGCCGGTGACGGTCGGCGTCAGCATCTGAGGAGTCCCGGCCGCCCATGCTCTGTCCCCTGCACGGGGCCGGTACGGACCCCACCCGCCTCGTGGGCCGCACGCTCAGCAGAGTCGTCGCGTCCTGGCACATCAGCGAGGGCGAACGCTCCGAGGCGCCCCTCGACGTCTGGCTGATCGACAGCGTCGGCGACTCGATCCGCATCACCACCGGGTCCGACCAGTGCCTCATCGTCGAGTCCGCGGCGCCGCACGAGCCCTACGACATGGGGGAGTGGGGCCGCATCGAGGTCGGCGAGGACCTCGGCGACCACCCCTTCCTGCGCCACCTCGGCGAGACCGTCGCCTCGGTCGCCGAGTTCGCGCTCCCCGAGCAGGGCCGCACCCACCTGGAGATCGGCTTCCAGGACGGGCGCCGGGTGCGCGCCGACTGCTACGAGGGGGACCTGCGGCTCACCCGGTGAGCCAGTGGTCGATCCCGGCCAGCAGCTTCTCCTGTACGTCGGCGGGCGCGGCCGAACCGCGGACGGACTGGCGGGCCAGCTCGGCGAGCTCCGGGTCCGTGAAGCCGTGGTGGCGGCGGGCGATCTCGTACTGGGCGGCGAGCCGGGACCCGAAGAGCAGCGGGTCGTCCGCGCCCAGCGCCATCGGCACCCCGGCCTCGAAGAGGGTGCGCAGCGGGACGTCCTCGGGCCGCTCGTACACCCCGAGGGCGACGTTGGAGGCCGGGCAGACCTCGCAGGTGATCTGCCGGTCGGCGAGCCGCTTCAGCAGCCGGGGGTCCTCCGCCGCCCGTACGCCGTGCCCGATGCGGGCGGCGTGCAGGTCGTCGAGGCAGTCGCGGACCGAGGACGGGCCGGTGAGCTCGCCGCCGTGCGGGGCGGCGAGGAGGCCGCCCTCGCGGGCGATGGCGAAGGCCCGGTCGAAGTCGCGGGCCATGCCGCGGCGCTCGTCGTTGGAGAGCCCGAAGCCGACGACCCCGCGGTCGGCGTAGCGGACGGCGAGACGGGCCAGGGTGCGGGCGTCGAGGGGGTGCTTCATGCGGTTGGCGGCGATGAGGACCCGCATGCCGAGGCCGGTCTCGCGGGAGGCCGCGTCGACGGCGTCGAGGATGATCTCGACGGCCGGGATCATCCCGCCGAGCAGGGGGGCGTAGGAGGTGGGATCCACCTGGATCTCCAGCCAGCCGCTGCCGTCCCGTACGTCCTCCTCCGCGGCCTCGCGGACGAGGCGGCGGATGTCGTCGGGCTCGCGGAGGCAGGAGCGGGCGGCGTCGTAGAGCCGCTGGAACCGGAACCAGCCGCGCTCGTCGGTGGCGCGGAGCTTCGGGGGCTCGCCGGCGGTGAGGGCGTCCGGGAGGCGCACGCCGTACTTGTCGGCGAGCTCCAGGAGGGTCGATGGTCGCATCGAGCCCGTGAAGTGCAGGTGGAGGTGGGCTTTCGGCAGAAGCGTGAGATCGCGTGCGTGCTCCATTTGTTGATCCTGCCGTACCGCTGCGCTCGGCGGGAGGGGGTTTTACCTTTTGGGGGCTTGCCCGAACGCGAGAGCGGGGGCCGCGGGGGCTGCCGGGCGCCGGCCCCGACCCGCGCCTCAATCGCCGGCGGGCTTGAAGATTCGAGGCTCCGCCCCGGACCCCGCGCCTCAATCGCCGGCGGGGCTGGAGGGTGCGGCGGGCTTGAAGATTCGAGGCTCCGCCCCGGACCCCGCGCCTCAATCGCCGGCGGGGCTGGAGGGTGCGGCGGGGTGGAAGATCGGGGCTTCGCCCCGGACCCTGCGCCTCAATCGCCGGCGGGGTCGGAGGTGCGGCGGGGCTGGATGTGGCTGAGCGGCGCCGCCCCGGTGGGGTGGCGCCGCTCAGGTCTGGCTGCCGGCCGGCTTTAGGCCTTGGCCTCGGCCAGGAGCTTCTGGATGCGGGAGACGCCCTCCACCAGGTCCTCGTCGCCCAGGGCGTAGGACAGGCGCAGGTAGCCCGGGGTGCCGAAGGCCTCGCCGGGGACGACCGCGACCTCGACCTCGTCCAGGATCAGGGCGGCGAGCTCGACGGAGCTCTGAGGGCGCTTGCCGCGGATCTCCTTGCCGATGAGTTCCTTGACCGACGGGTACGCGTAGAACGCGCCCTCGGGCGTGGGGCAGAAGACGCCGTCGATCTCGTTGAGCATCTTCACCATCGTCTGGCGGCGGCGGTCGAAGGCCTTGCGCATCTCCGCGACCGCGTCGAGGTTGCCCGAGACGGCGGCCAGCGCGGCGACCTGGGCCACGTTGGAGACGTTGGAGGTGGCGTGCGACTGCAGGTTGGTCGCCGCCTTGATGACGTCCTGCGGGGCGATGACCCAGCCCACGCGCCAGCCGGTCATCGCGTAGGTCTTGGCGACGCCGTTGACGATGATGCACTTGTCGCGCAGGGCCGGGACCAGGACGGGCAGCGAGGTGAACTTCGCGTCGCCGTAGACGAGGTGCTCGTAGATCTCGTCGGTCAGGACCCACAGGCCCTTCTCGGCGGCCCACTCGCCGATCGCGCGGGCGTCGGCCTCGCTGTAGACCGAGCCCGTCGGGTTGGACGGGGAGACGAAGAGGACGACCTTGGTGCGCTCGGTGCGCGCGGCCTCCAGCTGCTCGACGGAGACCCGGTAGCCGGTGGTCTCGTCGGCGACGACCTCGACCGGGACACCGCCGGCGAGACGGATGGACTCCGGGTAGGTCGTCCAGTACGGAGCCGGGACGATGACCTCGTCACCCGGGTCCAGGATGGCCGCGAAGGCCTCGTAGATCGCCTGCTTGCCGCCGTTGGTCACCAGGACCTGCGACGCGTCGACCTCGTAGCCGGAGTCGCGGAGGGTCTTGGCGGCGATCGCGGCCTTCAGCTCGGGCAGGCCGCCGGCCGGCGTGTAGCGGTGGTACTTGGGGTTGCGGCAGGCCTCGACCGCGGCCTCGACGATGTAGTCCGGGGTCGGGAAGTCGGGCTCGCCGGCGCCGAAGCCGATCACCGGGCGCCCGGCGGCCTTGAGGGCCTTGGCCTTGGCGTCGACGGCGAGGGTGGCGGACTCGGAAATGGCGCCGATACGGGCGGACACCCGGCGCTCGGAGGAAGGCGTTGCAGAGGTCATGCGAGCAATCGTCCCAGACGGCAAAGAAGCGCCGCACAACGTTTCAGTCATCGGACCGGAACCGCACCGTAGAGGGGACGGACACCCTCCGCCTGACGACCGGAGCATGTCAGCCCGGGTTCTGTTCGACGTCAGGGCCCGGTTCACGTACACTCACCTGTCGTTGGACCTCGCCAGCCGCTGCAGAGCGTGAGCACTCCGTGCACTCGCTCGGATGCGGTAGGTTGGGGGACGCAAAGGGTCGTAGCTCAATTGGTAGAGCACTGGTCTCCAAAACCAGCGGTTGGGGGTTCGAGTCCCTCCGGCCCTGCTCCACACTCCTTCTCGGATGTGTGTGCGCAGGTACGTACTTAGATGCAACGCCGTGCGGCGCAACCGGGCGCGGTACGGCCACGACCCGGATTCAGGTGAGAGACGTGACGGACGCCCTGGGCTCCATCGACATGCCTGACGCCGAGGACGAGACGCGCGAGAAGAAGGCCCGCAAGGGCGGCAAGCGCGGCAAGAAGGGTCCTCTGGGCCGGCTCGCGCTTTTCTACCGCCAGATCGTCGCGGAACTCCGCAAGGTTGTCTGGCCCACTCGCAATCAGCTCACGACGTACACCACCGTGGTGATTGTCTTCGTCGTCATCATGATCGGTCTGGTGACCGTGATTGACTATGGGTTCCAGGAAGCCATCAAGTTCGTCTTCGGCTGATCCCCGCGGAGGGCGGCGCCTTGATGGGTGCCGCCCGTTTTCGCATGTTCCACCACCTTTTGTATCCAGGAAGAAGCAGCCACCGTGTCTGACCCGAACCTGAACGCGAGCCACGACTCCGTCGAGTCCGTCGAGGACGAGCTCGACATCGTCGAGGCGGCAGACGCTGTGGACCCCGATGAGGCCGAGCACGCCGACGCCAAGGCGGGTGTCGCCGCCGAAGAGGCCGCGCTGCACGTCGAGGACGAGATCGCGGCCGACGCCGAGATCGAGGACGACGCCGAGTTCGAAGAGGCTGCCGACGACGCCGAGACGGACGTCGAGGCCGACGTCGCGGTTGAGGCCGAGGCCGACGGTGAGGAGGCCGAAGAGGCCGTCCCGGTCGAGCCCGCCGAGCCCGTCGACCCCGTCCAGGCCCTGCGCGACGAGCTCCGCCTGCTTCCCGGCGAGTGGTACGTGATCCACACCTACGCCGGCTACGAGAAGCGCGTGAAGGCCAACCTCGAGCAGCGCGCCGTCTCGCTGAACGTCGAGGAGTTCATCTACCAGGCCGAGGTGCCCGAGGAAGAGATCGTCCAGATCAAGAACGGCGAGCGCAAGAACGTCCGGCAGAACAAGCTGCCCGGTTACGTTCTCGTCCGCATGGATCTGACGAACGAGTCCTGGGGCGTCGTCCGCAACACGCCTGGCGTCACCGGCTTCGTCGGCAACGCGTACGACCCGTACCCGCTGACCCTGGACGAGATCGTCAAGATGCTCGCGCCGGAGGCCAAGGAGAAGGCCGACAAGGCCGCCGCGGAGGCCGCCGGTCTGCCGGCGCCCGCCGTCAAGCGCACCATCGAGGTCCTGGACTTCGAGGTCGGCGACTCGGTCACCGTCACCGACGGCCCGTTCGCGACGCTGCAGGCGACGATCAACGAGATCAACCCGGACTCGAAGAAGGTCAAGGGCCTCGTCGAGATCTTCGGTCGCGAGACCCCGGTCGAGCTCAGCTTCGACCAGATCCAGAAGAACTGATCTTCTGAGACCACGCTTCCGGACAGGTCAGATCGCCCCGTTGAGGGCGGTCTGACCTGCTCGGTTTTTAGCCCCGCACCGATACCCGTTATCGTGGTGCGGTATGCCTCCATCCGGATGACCGGTTGGCGGCGAAAAACTCTCACTAGGACCCGGAGAGAGCAATGCCTCCCAAGAAGAAGAAGATCACGGGGCTCATCAAGCTCCAGATCAAGGCCGGTGCGGCCAACCCGGCTCCGCCGGTCGGCCCCGCGCTCGGTCAGCACGGCGTCAACATCATGGAGTTCTGCAAGGCCTACAACGCCGCGACCGAGTCGCAGCGTGGCATGGTCGTGCCGGTGGAGATCACGGTCTACGACGACCGTTCCTTCACCTTCATCACCAAGACTCCGCCGGCCGCGCGCCTCATCCTGAAGCACGCGGGCGTGGAGAAGGGCTCCGGCGAGCCCCACAAGACCAAGGTCGCCAAGCTCACGGCCGCCCAGGTCAAGGAGATCGCCGAGCTGAAGATGCCCGACCTGAACGCCAACGACATCGACGCCGCCGTGAAGATCATTTCCGGCACCGCGCGCTCGATGGGCATCACCGTCGAAGGCTGATCCAGCCCCCTCCAGCACCACCAGTGGTAGGACCAAGCGCTGGTCCGCACCACGACTCCACGCCTGAAGAAAAAACACAGGAGCAGAAGTGAAGCGCAGCAAGACTCTCCGCGCTGCGGACGCCAAGGTCGACCGGGAGAAGCTGTACGCCCCGCTCGAGGCCGTCCGTCTCGCCAAGGAGACCTCCGCGACCAAGTTCGACAGCACCGTCGAGGTCGCCTTCCGCCTGGGTGTCGACCCGCGCAAGGCCGACCAGATGGTGCGTGGCACCGTGAACCTCCCGCACGGCACCGGCAAGACCGCCCGGGTCCTGGTCTTCGCGACCGGTGACCGTGCTGCGGCCGCGGAAGCCGCCGGCGCCGACATTGTCGGCGACGACGAGCTGATCAACGAGATCGCCAAGGGCAACCGCCTGAACGAGTTCGACGCCGTTGTGGCCACCCCGGACCTCATGGGCAAGGTCGGCCGCCTCGGCCGCGTGCTCGGTCCCCGTGGCCTCATGCCGAACCCGAAGACCGGCACCGTCACGATGGACGTCGCGAAGGCTGTCACCGAGATCAAGGGTGGCAAGATCGAGTTCCGCGTCGACAAGCACTCGAACCTGCACTTCATCATCGGCAAGGTCTCCTTCTCCGATGAGCAGCTGGTCGAGAACTACGGCGCGGCCCTGGACGAGATCCTTCGTCTGAAGCCGTCCGCCGCGAAGGGCCGCTACATCAAGAAGGCCGCCCTGAGCACCACGATGGGTCCCGGCATCCAGCTGGACTCGAACCGCACCCGGAACCTCCTCGTCGAGGAAGACCCGGCTGCTGTCTGAGCCTGACGGCTCGCCGAGTGGCTGAACGGGCCCCTCGCCCCCTTCACAGGGCGGCGAGGGGCCCGTTTCCGTGTTTCGGGCCACAGGCGGGTCGTCACGGGCCGAATCGAGGCGAGATCCCGCCGAGGGGGAACGTAGGGTCGCCTTGAATTCGACGATCGATCATGGGGGAGAACAAGATGCACCAGGCTGTCCGGACCCGGGCCGGTATCGCGATGGCGGGTACCGCACTGCTCGTGGGCGGCCTCACGGCCTGCGGCGGCGCGCAGGCCGACGCGGGCGGCGGCAAGGCCGAGGGGGGCCACGGGGGCGACGCGAAGGCGCACTCTCCCGTGGAGGCGGTGAAGGCGTCGTACCTGAAGACGGTGGCCGCCAAGTTCGCCAAGGCGGAACTGTCCACGGTCGGGCCGGACGGCAAGACCAGCGGCCAGTCGGGTACCAAGGGCTGGTACCCGGCCAGCCACGACGTGATGCTGAAGGGCGAGGAACCCGAGACCCGGTCGATCATGATGGGGGACATCGTCTACACCCGGACGGACAAGCCCGTGGCGGGCAAGCCCTGGATGAGGATGAACCTGGCCAAGGACGGGAAGCCGGGGATCCGCCTGAACGAGGACCCGGCCGAGTACCTCGCGATGCTGCTGGGCCAGGAGAAGCTCAAGCACGTCGGCGCCGAGAAGACCGACGGGATCGACGCGCACCACTACAAGGGCAGCTTCACCAACGAGGACCTGCTCAAGGCGGACGAGTCCACCAAGGTCATGGACGAGAAGAACCGCCAGTACCTGCGCGAGGCCGTGAAGCACGTCAAGACCTTCGAGGTCGACCTGTGGATCGGCAAGGACGGCTACCCCGTCCGCGTCGACAGCGCGAGCACGGACGGCAAGGGCACCTCGAAGACCACGGCGAAGTTCTCCGGATACGGGAGCGCCCCGGCCGTCCAGGCGCCGCCGGCCGACCAGGTCATCGCCTTCGAGAACGTCCTGAAGGGGGTCGACGAGTCCCTCGCGGAGACCGACCAGAAGCTGAAGGACGCCGACGACGACCTGAAGGAAGCCGACAAGACGCTGCGGGACGCCGGACTGGGCGGTCTCGGCGGCTCCTGAGACGGCGGGCCTGAGGCGATTTGCCTCGACTGGACGCCTTCACGTACTCTTCCGGAGAAGCCAAAGACCGCTGGTCGTTGCCGTGTCCGCAAGGGTACGGCGGCCGAAGGATCCGCTGAGTGCGGACGTCCTGCGCAGGTGTTCGTGGAAAAGCTCCCGGAGAGATCCGGTCGAGCTTAAGCCCCGTGCGCTTGCGCCGGGGCGTTTCGTTTTGTTCAGCCCCTTCTGAGCGGTCCTCATCACCCGGAAGGAGGCCGACGCTCTATGGCAAGGCCCGACAAGGCTGCCGCGGTAGCCGAGCTCACGGACCAGTTCCAGAGCTCGAACGCCGCCGTGCTGACCGAGTACCGGGGTCTCACCGTCGCGCAGCTCAAGACGCTGCGTCGTTCGCTCGGTGAGAACGCCCAGTACGCCGTGGTGAAGAACACGCTGACCAAGATTGCGGCCAACCAGGCCGGGATCACCGCGCTGGACGAGCACTTCGCTGGTCCGACCGCGGTCGCCTTCATCACCGGTGACCCGGTGGAGTCGGCGAAGAGCCTGCGTGACTTCGCCAAGGACAACCCGAATCTCATCATCAAGGCGGGTGTCCTTGATGGTAAGGCGCTCACCGCCGATGAGATCAAGAAGCTTGCGGACCTCGAGTCCCGCGAGGTTCTGCTCAGCAAGCTGGCCGGCGCGTTCAAGGGCAAGCAGTCTCAGGCTGCCTCGCTCTTCCAGGCGCTGCCGTCGAAGTTCGTCCGCACCGCGGAAGCGCTTCGCGTCAAGCTCGCCGAGCAGGGCGGTGCCGAGTAATTCGGCTCGCGCACTGATCCACGCCGCCTAGTGCGTGGGTCGTAGCGGGCCGTTACGCCCGCCTCTATATACATCCGGCACCTGCCGAATTAGTGGAAGGATCGCCCATCATGGCGAAGCTCTCTCAGGACGACCTCCTCGCCCAGTTCGAGGAGATGACCCTCATCGAGCTCTCCGAGTTCGTGAAGGCCTTCGAGGAGAAGTTCGACGTCACCGCCGCCGCGGCCGTCGCCGTTGCCGGCCCCGCCCAGGGTGGCGCTGCCCCCGAGGCCGCCGAGGAGCAGGACGAGTTCGACGTCATCCTCACCGGTGCGGGCGACAAGAAGATCCAGGTCATCAAGGTCGTGCGCGAGCTGACCTCCCTGGGTCTGAAGGAGGCCAAGGACCTCGTGGACGGCGCCCCGAAGCCGGTCCTCGAGAAGGTCGCCAAGGAGGCCGCTGACAAGGCCGCCGAGTCCCTCAAGGCTGCCGGCGCGGCTGTCGAGGTCAAGTAACACCTCTGGGGCCTCTCTGAGGCCCCGACCGAGGGCGATCACCCGTAAGGGTGGTCGCCCTTCGGCGTACCCGCAGTGCCTGACTTGCCCTGGTCTCGTTGGGGAGTAGGGTGATCATCGTTGCTTCGAAGCAGGGTCCGAAGATGATCCGCTCGGAGCAGGGGGCCTTGACGAACGGGACGCGGCGCGCAATTCTCAGACCCGTCGAGAGGTCGATCGCCTCGATCCGAGATCTGAGGCATGGATCGACTACGAAGAGGGCAGTACTGATACGCGCTCTGTGTACGAGAGCCGCACGTGTTGTACGCAGGGTCGGACGAGCACTGCGTTGGTTGAACG
Organism: Streptomyces sp. MB09-01; assembly: GCF_033794505.1. Classification (NCBI taxonomy): domain Bacteria; kingdom Bacillati; phylum Actinomycetota; class Actinomycetes; order Kitasatosporales; family Streptomycetaceae; genus Streptomyces; species Streptomyces sp. MB09-01. The sequence goes on from NZ_JARAYQ010000096.1 coordinate 20,578, forward strand.
AGTTGGGGAAGGCCTGTTGCCGGTTTCCGGAAACGCGGTCTGGACATCAGTGAGCCAAGTGGCTACACTGACCCTTTGCGCTGCCTGTTAGCTGTCCCCTGCCCGTCGCCAGGGACATGCCCACGCTTGAGCACACTTGATTGATCCGCCCTGACCCGGCTTTTCAGCTGGATTTGGGGGGCTTGTCTTCTGTGTCTGCTGGGACCGGTACGCGCGTAGTGAGTCCGAGCCCTCGGAAGGACCCCCTCTTGGCCGCCTCGCGCAACGCCTCGACCAATACGAACAACGGTGCCAGCACCGCCCCGCTGCGCATCTCCTTTGCAAAGATCAAGGAGCCCCTCGAGGTTCCGAACCTCCTGGCGCTGCAGACCGAGAGCTTTGACTGGCTTCTCGGCAATGCTGCCTGGAAGTCTCGCGTCGAGTCGGCGCTTGAGAGTGGACAGGACGTCCCCACCAAGTCCGGTCTGGAAGAGATCTTCGAGGAGATCTCGCCGATCGAGGACTTCTCCGGGTCGATGTCGCTGACCTTCCGCGACCACCGTTTCGAGCCGGCGAAGAACTCTGTCGACGAGTGCAAGGAGCGCGACTTCACGTACGCGGCTCCGCTGTTCGTCACGGCCGAGTTCACGAACAACGAGACCGGAGAGATCAAGTCTCAGACGGTCTTCATGGGCGACTTCCCGCTCATGACCAACAAGGGCACCTTCGTCATCAACGGCACCGAGCGTGTCGTCGTGTCGCAGCTTGTCCGCTCCCCTGGTGTCTACTTCGACTCCTCCATCGACAAGACGTCCGACAAGGACATCTTCTCCGCCAAGATCATCCCGTCCCGGGGTGCCTGGCTGGAGATGGAGATCGACAAGCGCGACATGGTCGGTGTACGCATCGACCGCAAGCGCAAGCAGTCCGTCACCGTCCTCCTGAAGGCTCTCGGCTGGACCACCGAGCAGATCCTCGAGGAGTTCGGCGAGTACGAGTCCATGCGCGCCACCCTGGAGAAGGACCACACCCAGGGTCAGGACGACGCGCTGCTCGACATCTACCGCAAGCTGCGCCCGGGCGAGCCGCCGACCCGCGAGGCCGCTCAGACGCTGCTCGAGAACCTCTACTTCAACCCGAAGCGCTACGACCTCGCCAAGGTCGGCCGCTACAAGGTGAACAAGAAGCTCGGCGCCGACGAGCCGCTCGACGCCGGTGTGCTCACCACCGACGACGTCATCGCGACGATCAAGTACCTGGTCAAGCTGCACGCCGGCGAGACCGAGACGACCGGCGAGTCCGGCCGTTCGATCGTGGTCGAGACCGATGACATCGACCACTTCGGCAACCGTCGTCTGCGCAACGTCGGCGAGCTCATCCAGAACCAGGTCCGCACGGGTCTGGCTCGTATGGAGCGCGTCGTCCGCGAGCGCATGACGACCCAGGACGTCGAGGCGATCACGCCGCAGACCCTGATCAACATCCGGCCGGTCGTCGCCTCCATCAAGGAGTTCTTCGGCACCAGCCAGCTGTCGCAGTTCATGGACCAGAACAACCCGCTCTCGGGCCTGACCCACAAGCGCCGCCTGTCGGCGCTGGGCCCCGGCGGTCTGTCCCGTGAGCGGGCCGGCTTCGAGGTCCGTGACGTTCACCCGTCGCACTACGGCCGCATGTGCCCGATCGAGACCCCTGAAGGCCCGAACATCGGTCTGATCGGCTCGCTCGCCTCCTACGGCCGCGTCAACGCGTTCGGCTTCGTGGAGACCCCGTACCGCAAGGTCATCGACGGCGTCGTCACCGACGAGGTCGACTACCTGACGGCCGACGAGGAAGACCGCTTCGTCATCGCCCAGGCCAACGCCGGCCTGTCCGAGGACATGCGCTTCACCGAGAACCGCGTGCTGGTGCGCCGTCGTGGCGGCGAGATCGACTACATCGCCGGCGACGACGTCGACTACATGGACGTCTCCCCGCGCCAGATGGTGTCCGTCGCGACCGCGATGATCCCCTTCCTGGAGCACGACGACGCCAACCGTGCCCTCATGGGCGCGAACATGATGCGCCAGGCCGTTCCGCTCATCAAGGCGGAGGCCCCGCTCGTCGGCACCGGCATGGAGTACCGCTGTGCGGTCGACGCCGGTGACTCGATCCGTGCGGAGAAGGACGGTGTGGTCCAGGAGGTCTCGGCCGACTACATCACCGTCGCCAACGACGACGGCACGTACACCACGTACCGCGTCGCCAAGTTCTCCCGCTCGAACCAGGGCACCTCGGTCAACCAGAAGGTCATCGTCAACGAGGGCGACCGGATCATCGAGTCCCAGGTCCTCGCCGACGGACCGGCGACCGAAGAGGGCGAGATGGCCCTCGGCAAGAACCTGCTCGTCGCGTTCATGCCGTGGGAAGGTCACAACTACGAGGACGCGATCATCCTGTCGCAGCGCCTCGTGCAGGACGACGTCCTCTCCTCGATCCACATCGAGGAGCACGAGGTCGACGCCCGTGACACCAAGCTCGGCCCCGAGGAGATCACCCGGGACATCCCGAACGTCTCCGAGGAGGTCCTCGCGGACCTCGACGAGCGCGGCATCATCCGCATCGGTGCGGACGTCGTCGCCGGCGACATCCTGGTCGGCAAGGTCACGCCCAAGGGCGAGACCGAGCTGACCCCGGAGGAGCGCCTGCTCCGCGCGATCTTCGGTGAGAAGGCCCGCGAGGTGCGTGACACCTCGCTCAAGGTCCCTCACGGTGAGATCGGCAAGGTCATCGGTGTCCGCGTCTTCGACCGAGAGGAGGGCGACGAGCTTCCTCCGGGCGTGAACCAGCTGGTCCGCGTCTACGTCGCCCAGAAGCGCAAGATCACCGACGGTGACAAGCTCGCCGGCCGCCACGGCAACAAGGGTGTCATTTCCAAGATCCTTCCGATCGAGGACATGCCCTTCCTGGAAGACGGCACGCCGGTCGACATCATCCTCAACCCGCTGGGTGTCCCGTCCCGAATGAACCCGGGACAGGTCCTGGAGATCCACCTCGGCTGGCTCGCCAGCCGCGGCTGGGACGTCTCCGGCCTGGCCGAGGACTGGGCCGAGCGTCTGAAGGTCATCGGTGCCGACAAGGTCGCGCCCGGTACCAACGTCGCCACCCCCGTGTTCGACGGTGCCCGTGAGGACGAGCTCGCCGGCCTCTTCGAGCACACCATCCCGAACCGCGACGGGGACCGTCTGGTCCTCCCCTCCGGCAAGGCGCGTCTGTTCGACGGCCGCTCCGGCGAGCCGTTCCCGGATCCGATCTCGATCGGGTACATGTACATCCTCAAGCTCCACCACCTGGTCGACGACAAGCTCCACGCTCGGTCGACCGGTCCGTACTCGATGATCACGCAGCAGCCGCTGGGTGGTAAGGCGCAGTTCGGTGGCCAGCGCTTCGGTGAGATGGAGGTGTGGGCGCTCGAGGCTTATGGCGCCGCTTACGCCCTCCAGGAGCTGCTGACCATCAAGTCCGACGACGTCACCGGCCGCGTGAAGGTCTACGAGGCCATCGTCAAGGGCGAGAACATCCCCGAGCCGGGCATTCCCGAGTCCTTCAAGGTGCTCATCAAGGAAATGCAGTCGCTCTGCCTCAACGTGGAGGTGCTGTCCTCGGACGGCATGTCCATCGAGATGCGCGACACCGACGAGGACGTCTTCCGCGCGGCGGAGGAGCTCGGTATCGACCTGTCCCGGCGTGAGCCGAGCAGCGTCGAAGAGGTCTGACGGGCCTGACGGGGGGCTCGCTCAAGAGCCCCCCGTCATCCCCGGGACCGTTCAGACCATGATTGAGACTCGACCCCGAAAGAGGGATTGACGCACAGTGCTCGACGTCAACTTCTTCGACGAGCTGCGGATCGGCCTTGCCACCGCGGACGACATCCGAACCTGGTCGCACGGCGAGGTCAAGAAGCCGGAGACCATCAACTACCGCACCCTCAAGCCCGAGAAGGACGGACTCTTCTGCGAGAAGATCTTCGGTCCTACCCGGGACTGGGAGTGCTACTGCGGCAAGTACAAGCGTGTCCGCTTCAAGGGCATCATCTGTGAGCGTTGTGGCGTCGAGGTCACGCGCGCCAAGGTGCGCCGCGAGCGGATGGGCCACATCGAGCTTGCCGCTCCCGTCACCCACATCTGGTACTTCAAGGGCGTCCCGTCGCGCCTCGGATACCTGCTGGACCTCGCGCCGAAGGACCTCGAGAAGGTCATCTACTTCGCCGCGTACATGATCACGTTCGTCGACGACGAGCGTCGCACCCGCGACCTCCCGTCGCTGGAGGCGCACGTCTCCGTCGAGCGCCAGCAGATCGAGAACCGCCGTGACGCGGACCTCGAAGGCCGTGCCAAGAAGCTCGAGACCGACCTGGGCGAGCTCGAGGCCGAGGGCGCGAAGGCCGACGTACGCCGCAAGGTGCGCGAAGGTGCCGAGCGCGAGATGAAGCAGCTCCGTGACCGCGCCCAGCGCGAGATCGACCGCCTCGACGAGGTGTGGGCCCGCTTCAAGAACCTCAAGGTCCAGGACCTCGAGGGCGACGAGCTGCTCTACCGCGAGCTGCGTGACCGCTTCGGCACGTACTTCGACGGCTGCATGGGCGCCGCCGCGCTGCAGAAGCGCCTGGAGTCCTTCGACCTCGAGGAGGAGGCCGAGCGCCTCCGCGAGATCATCCGTACCGGCAAGGGCCAGAAGAAGACCCGTGCGCTCAAGCGCCTCAAGGTCGTCTCCGCGTTCCTGCAGACCAGCAACAAGCCCAAGGGCATGGTTCTGGACTGCGTGCCGGTGATCCCGCCGGACCTGCGTCCGATGGTGCAGCTGGACGGTGGCCGCTTCGCGACCTCCGACCTGAACGACCTGTACCGCCGCGTGATCAACCGCAACAACCGTCTGAAGCGTCTCCTCGACCTCGGTGCCCCCGAGATCATCGTGAACAACGAGAAGCGCATGCTTCAGGAGGCCGTGGACGCCCTCTTCGACAACGGTCGTCGTGGTCGTCCGGTGACCGGTCCCGGCAACCGTCCCCTGAAGTCCCTCAGCGACATGCTGAAGGGCAAGCAGGGTCGATTCCGTCAGAACCTCCTCGGCAAGCGCGTGGACTACTCCGCGCGTTCCGTGATCGTCGTCGGTCCGCAGCTGAAGCTGCACCAGTGTGGTCTGCCCAAGGCCATGGCGCTGGAGCTCTTCAAGCCGTTCGTGATGAAGCGCCTGGTCGACCTGAACCACGCGCAGAACATCAAGAGCGCCAAGCGGATGGTCGAGCGCGGCCGCACGGTCGTCTACGACGTCCTCGAAGAGGTCATCGCCGAGCACCCGGTCCTGCTGAACCGTGCGCCCACGCTGCACCGCCTCGGCATCCAGGCCTTCGAGCCCCAGCTGGTCGAAGGCAAGGCCATCCAGATCCACCCGCTCGTCTGCACCGCGTTCAACGCGGACTTCGACGGTGACCAGATGGCCGTGCACCTGCCGCTTTCGGCAGAGGCGCAGGCCGAGGCCCGCATCCTGATGCTGTCCTCGAACAACATCCTCAAGCCGGCCGACGGCCGTCCGGTCACGATGCCGACGCAGGACATGGTCCTCGGTCTGTTCTTCCTGACCACCGACGGTGAGCTCCGTGACACCAAGGGCGAGGGCCGCGCGTTCGGCTCCACGGCCGAGGCGACCATGGCGTTCGACAACGGTGAGCTGGCTCTCCAGTCGTCCGTCGACATCCGCTTCCCGGTGGGCACCATCCCGCCGCGCGGCTGGGTGGCGCCGGTCGCCGAAGAGGGCGAGCAGGAGTTCCAGCCGGGCGACAGCTTCCGTCTGCGCACCACCCTGGGCCGCGCGCTCTTCAACGAGCTGCTGCCCGAGGACTACCCGTTCGTCGACTACTCGGTGGGCAAGAAGCAGCTCTCCGAGATCGTCAACGACCTGGCGGAGCGCTACCCCAAGGTCATCGTGGCGGCGACGCTCGACAACCTGAAGGCGGCCGGCTTCCACTGGGCGACCCGTTCGGGCGTCACCGTGGCCATCTCCGACGTCGTCGTGCCCGAGGCCAAGAAGGCCATCGTCGCGGGCTACGAGGCGATGGACGAGAAGGTCCAGAAGCAGTACGAGCGCGGTCTGATCACCAAGGACGAGCGCACGCAGGAGCTCATCGCGATCTGGACCAAGGCGACCAACGAGGTTGCCGAGGCGATGAACGCGAACTTCCCCAAGACGAACCCCATCTTCATGATGGTTGACTCGGGTGCCCGAGGAAACATGATGCAGATGCGACAGATCGCCGGTATGCGTGGTCTGGTGTCGAACGCGAAGAACGAGACCATCCCGCGTCCGATCAAGGCGTCCTTCCGTGAGGGCCTCACCGTTCTGGAGTACTTCATCTCCACGCACGGTGCCCGTAAGGGTCTGGCGGACACCGCCCTGCGTACCGCCGACTCGGGTTACCTGACCCGTCGTCTGGTGGACGTCTCGCAGGACGTGATCATCCGCGAGGAGGACTGCGGCACCGAGCGTGGTCTGAAGCTGAAGATCGCCGTTCGCGGCGAGGACGGCGTGCTGCGCAAGGCCGACGACGTCGAGACCTCGATCTACGCCCGCATGCTGGCCGAGGACGTCGTCATCGACGGCAAGGTCATCGCGCCGGCCAACGTCGACCTCGGTGACGTGCTCATCGACGCCCTGGTCGCCAACGGCGTCGAGGAGGTCAAGACCCGCTCGGTCCTGACCTGTGAGTCCGCGGTCGGCACCTGTGCCTTCTGCTACGGACGCTCGCTCGCCACCGGCAAGCTGGTCGACATCGGTGAGGCGGTCGGCATCATCGCCGCCCAGTCCATCGGTGAGCCCGGTACCCAGCTGACGATGCGTACCTTCCACACCGGTGGTGTGGCCGGTGACGACATCACGCAGGGTCTGCCGCGTGTCGTCGAGCTCTTCGAGGCCCGTACCCCGAAGGGTGTCGCCCCGATCTCCGAGGCCGCCGGCCGCGTGCGGATCGAGGAGACCGAGAAGACGAAGAAGATCGTCATCACGCCCGACGACGGCAGCGACGAGACGGCGTTCCCGATCTCGAAGCGCGCCAAGGTCATCGTGCACGAGGGCGACCACGTCGAGGTGGGCCAGAAGCTCACCATGGGTGCCACCAACCCGCACGACGTGCTGCGCATCCTCGGCCAGCGTGCCGTCCAGGTCCACCTGGTCGGCGAAGTCCAGAAGGTCTACAACTCGCAGGGCGTGTCGATCCACGACAAGCACATCGAGATCATCATCCGGCAGATGCTGCGCCGCGTGACGATCATCGAGTCCGGCGACGCGGAGCTCCTGCCGGGCGAGCTGGTCGAGCGGTCGAAGTTCGAGACCGAGAACCGTCGTGTGGTCACCGAGGGCGGTCACCCCGCCTCCGGCCGTCCGCAGCTGATGGGTATCACCAAGGCCTCGCTGGCGACGGAATCCTGGCTGTCGGCCGCCTCCTTCCAGGAGACGACCCGAGTCCTGACGGATGCGGCGATCAACGCCAAGTCCGACAGCCTCATCGGCCTCAAGGAGAACGTCATCATCGGTAAGCTCATCCCGGCCGGTACGGGCCTCGCCCGCTACCGCAACATCCGGGTGGAGCCCACCGAGGAAGCCAAGGCAGCGATGTACTCGGCCGTCGGTTACGACGACATCGACTACTCGCCCTTCGGCACCGGCTCCGGCCAGGCCGTCCCGCTGGAGGACTACGACTACGGCCCGTACAACGGCTAAGAGCTCGTAAGAAGAAACCCCCCGTCGCTCCGAGAGGAGCGGCGGGGGGTTTCTTCTTACGAGCTCTTAGCCGTTGTACGGGCCGTAGTCGT